>VEPD01000142.1 GCA_012027035.1 Ruminiclostridium sp.
GTATTGGCGGGGGCGGCAGCCCCTGTCAATACAAACAATATGCTGGCCTACCCTGAAAGGGTAGTGACGCTCACCCCCGACGCTTCTGTGAATGCCCCTTTATTCATGGCAGCCGGAGCGGGGATTGGCCCGCCTGCCAGGGCAGGGCCATGGCTCCAGCGTTGCTACGAGTTAGCCATATGTGGAAAACTGGATGTTGCTTTTCCGCCATTCCTCCGCTATACTGGTGCTAAAGTAAATCTTCTTTTTTACCTGACCGTAAATCTATTACAGTAGATTTGCGGTCTTTCCTTTCTTTGCACATGTCCCGGCTACCCTTTACCTATGCCGTAACCCCGCACCGCAGAAGCTGCCACGTATTTCCCGCCATTTGGCAGGCAAGCTGCCGTTGCCAGCCGCTTTACCCTGTCTTGCAGGTATCAGCCTTTCGGCTGGCTCGCTCGTCATCGTCGGATGAGTCATGGCTTAACTGTTTGCAAGACGTTTGTATCTCTTACCGGAATATGCTATTCAGTTGTCAAGGAGCCTCCTTTCTTTAATTTATATAGACTATTTCACAATCTATATTCTATAGTCTATATAGATTATGATATTCCATACTTGCAATCTTGTCAATACTTATGTATAATGGTTTTAATAGTAGTCGATAATCTATTTCGAGGTGTTAAAGATGGCGTACAGCTTTAAAGTGTATATGTCCGATGGTAAAGAATATTTCGAATACAGTAACGGTCAGAAAATAACAAAAAAGAGCTTTGACTTTCCGCAAAGCCTGTTGGATATGGTATATCTGGATATTTGGCCTTTCGCGAAATTATTTGATAAAATGGGAAGTGCTATTCAAGAGCTTTATTCCAGCAAAGACCGTAAATGGGCGGAAGAAATAAAGGACGATTTGAACACGCTTGCAAAAAAGCATATCTATTTTGAATTTTTACGCCTGGAGTGGATAGATAAACTGGAACAGGCCGAAAAACAAGGCTTTCAAGACATCCTTGATTTACTTCCCCGAAGGGGGCTTACCCATATCCCAATGAATATTACCACCTCACAACAGCAGCTTATGGCTTTATGGAATAATGTACTGGATATCCTCACCCCGAATGAGCCGATGCAAAAGAAAATGGCAGATTACTATAACCCCAAAAGAGCAAGAAGGTTGAGCAGCCCGGACGTGTTTGAATTTCAATCGCTGTCCGTGAACTTTGAGATGATCGACAAAAACACATTTACTGAAGTCCTTTATCCAAAGAGCTTGCATGACATCATCGACTTTTTTGCGCGGGAATGCGTAAAGCAGGAGCAGCACTTCCGTATCTGCAAAAACTGCGGTAAATATTTTGCCCTGACCGGACATATCAACACAGAATACTGTGACAGGCCATTTGACAGCGCCGGACGCACCTGCAAGGAAATGGGGGCGCTTCGCCTCTGGGAGAAAAAGAAGGCGGAAAATCCGGCTTTGAAAGCATACAGCAAGGCATACAAACGGCGGTTTGCATGGATAAAATATAACAAGATTCCCAAGGAAGCCTTTTACGAATGGGCAGAGGAAGCCCGGAAAAGAAGGGATTTGAGTTTGAAAGGCAGTATAACTCTGGAAGAATTTCAAGCATGGCTAAATGAGTAAGATTTATACAAATTTTACTCTGTCTGCAGGAATGTTATCTTTACTGTGACCACTATTCGAATGATTTCTGACTTTGCCAAGTAACTTATCTATTGGAAACCATTTAGCGAATTGGACATATGAATATATTGCTACAATTCTTTAATTACCCACATTATTCCTTTATACCTCCGTTTTTGTAACGCTTACTTTATGAGTAAAAAATTATCTATTTATTGACCACTGTTTGTAATTATGTGAATTATTTGGGCAAATTTTGATTCTGGATAAGAAGCAGTCGCAATGAATATCACAACAGCAATTAATAAAGAGTAAAAAAATGTGGCAAGTAAATTTATAAAAACGGAAATCCAAAATTTAGTTCGGTTATCTATATGTTTTTTTATAGGTTCTAATATATTTTTAACATTTAAATTATCAGCGTAATTGCTAGCAAAATTTACCAAAAGAGATGATGATTTCGCTTTCAATGATCTTATTTGTTCACTATCTTCATATTTTATATAATTTAAGAAAGGTTTCCATTCCTCTTCAGTTGGATATCTACCTTCTTCTTTTTCATACATTTGCATAAACTGGAATTTTTGTTTAGAAAATTCAGCATAAGCTACAAGGTCAATTAAGTGTTGAAATCCATCAAAATTTGCGTTAGATACAAATTTCTCGAATATTATTGAATCTTCTTCTAATATACTTATATTATTATTATCTAATGTTTTCAATGTAGTTTTAGGAATTATTTTGCTATTACTCATTATTTCCCTCTCCCCTTATTAAGAGTTTTCTCAATTGAAACAAACATATTTGGTTCTCCAAATATGTTTGTTGAATTAACAGCTCCAGTTGTAGAACTAGCAGTATAGAATGCTTGCGAAAGAGGCGTTGCTGGTATTGCAACATCATTATTTTTTAATATATAAGAGGATATAAATAAATTAACTTCATTTCCAACTGCTTTATAAAATGTAAGTCGTTCTTCATTAGTCATTTCTGAAAGAGGTTTTAGGTTATAATCATAACTATTAAAAGGTGAATTTATTAAATCAACATCCTTTATATTTACTGGTATGATTAATACATCCCGCAGTGCTTTTTGATTTAATATTTCTGGAATCTCAGAGTCTTTAATGTACATTGAAGAAAAATAATTGGGACTAAGTAAAAGAATAAAAATATCTGATTTAGAGATAAAACGTTCTAGGGAACCTTCCCAACTTTCTCCTGGAATTATATCTTCATCTGACCATATTTCACTTACTTTTTCTCCTACTAGTTTTATAATGGTTTTTCTAAGAATTTCAAACCAATCATAATCCTTTCTACTGTAGCTAAAGAATATTTTTACCATAAGATTACCCCCATTTATCTTAATAATTTTTTACTTTCTCATCCATAAAGTATGAGCCTGATTTAATTATCAACGTAATCGCTATAAAATTATTATATTATCATTTTCAAACTACATCCAGCCTCTATCCATTTTTTGCATTATCGTATTACATAGGTCATCCCGGATACCCTCAATTATCTTTTCTGCCAAGAATAGTTCTAACCCCATAAATCACCTTTACAATAACTCTTTCAAATTTGAAACAACCTCTAATTTTAGAAACTGCCTATAACAACAGTTCTTTAATAATTAATTCGGGAAAAGTCTAATAATATCACTTGCTAACTTGACCCATAACTTTTCTTGTTCGTTTTCATACATATCGATAACCGTCTTTTGAGGATCATTAATTGCCTGATAACAAGATAATGATGGCATATGATCAAATAAGCATGGAGCAACTATCACAGGTATTACTTTAATTCCGTCTGATTCTTCAGCAGATAGTAAAGGGGGAAGTTCATCATTTGCAATAAAATCGGAAGCTAAAAAATCAGCACTGATAAGTAAAATCACTACTTTAGCAGATTCAATTGCTTTTTTTATTTCTTCTTTCCATTTCTGTCCAGTTATAATTCTAGTATCATCCCACAAATCTATCCTACCATTTCTTGTTAAAGGTTTCATGTGAACTTGAAGTCTTTCGAGCCATTTAGAGTCTTTGTGACTATAACTTACAAAAACTTTTGTCCTTTCAGGTTTTTTATCTATATTATTCAAACTCGTTATATCGAATTTTTTATTTATAGATGAAATGCCTTCTGCTTTTGCAAAACCATCGATAGTTAGACTATATCTTTCTGGCCCAAATGTTTCTTGTGATTTTAAAAATTCTGATTTACAAAGTGACTCTAATAAAGATGCTAGTTCATTTGTATTCTTTGCATAGCATATTGCCGGTTGGAGAGGTTCAATAATAATTTCTTGTGACAAATATTCCGTTCTTCTATAGAAATACATTAATAATTTATCAAGTTTCTCATTCAATGTTTTAGGAATTTGTGAAGCATCTAAAATACTCTCATAGTTATCAGTTTTGATAATTAGTTTAACCTCTTCATTTTTGCCCAATTCAGTCTTTTCTCTTAGACAACCTGAAAATAAATGTTTTTTGTCCGTATATTTCGTATTGAGGTAATAAGGTAAGTCGTCTATTGCTTCTTGAGTAATTTTATATATACCACAATTTATACAATTGCAATAATATATCATTCTATCAAAATCATAATAATCAGTGGTTATGCTATTATCACTAAAAACACAACGTTTATATTCCTTCATTAGTAGTCATCCCCTTCATTTAGGACCCCATTTTCCACTTATTTGTATTATATCAGATTAGAGTCTGATTTTTTACATTATTCGCAAATGTTCCTTCCTTTATTTAGTCGAGTTCTTGAGATATAACATTTCTTCAATTTTCTTTTCTCTTGACGCTTTTATTGAAGTGTTATTTTCTTCTTTGTGATTTGCCAAATTTCTACAAAGTGTTGTTCTACATATTCTAAATTTCTTTCAGACATCTGCAGAAGTTAAATTACTTTTGTCCATTAAATCTAAAGCCATTTGAATTTTATTCAGTATCATCTTTGGCGGTCTGCCACCTTCTCTGCCTCTGGTTCTCGCAGCTTCCAATCCCGTTCCGGTACGCTCCCGTATCAAATCCCTCTCAAATTCAGCCAATGCTCCGAATACATGAAAAATCAGCTTTCCACCGCTACTCTTGGTATCAATGTTCTCTTTCAAGCACTAAAAACCAATATTTTTTCTTGACTTAGGGTTACCTTTAGTATAGACTAAAGGTAACCCTAATAAGGAGGTGGATTTTTGGGCGATAAAAAAATGGGTCGCCCTACTGATAACCCAAAGCCTTATAGAATGGCAGTCAAATATGATGAAGAATGCAAACAAATTTTGGAAGCATATTGTGAGCAAGAAAACACCAATAAAATGGAAGCTGCCAGGCGAGGTATTAAGAAATTAAAGGACGACCTCAGAAAATGAAAGGAAGCGGCACACTCTCGCTAAAGAACAATGCCACTTCCCATCTACAACTACCTAAAAGGTAGACTGCGTAAATATTGTACCATACGCCGCCTTTCCTTTCAAGGAGTTGAAAACAGTCAAGGAAAGGAAGAAACATATGAAAACCATTTTAGAAGAATTGTTTGACGGCAACATATACCCCGATGAACTGATTATTCCAAAAGCCCCTGAATACCGCTTCCTGAATAAAAAAATATCCGACACAATCGAAACTCTAAAAGAGAAGCTTCCTGAAAATGATTACAAACAGCTTGAAGAACTGTTGGACTTGCGCAGCGAAACGAGTTCCCAGGATGCTACCGCTTCATTCCTGTATGGCTTTAAACTCGGCGCTAATATCATGATTGAGGTGCTGACCGGAAAGGAGGAGCTTGTCCGTGGGGAAGATTAAGTCTTGCGAATATAATAATGATAACGACACTATTACCGCTATTAAGACTGACGGTTCTAAGGTGAGTATCTTGTGTGCCGCAGTTGAGGACAGCTTAAACACTACCATGACAACTCGCTCAAAACTCGTTTGGCTCAAAGAGAATGAACCATCCACTTACACAGAGCTTGTGCTAGACGGCAAAATCCAGCAATTCTTGAATGACGTTGACAAAAGCCACCATCAAATTGAAATCAACATCAAACAGCAACTAACACCCAAGTTTGGAGAGAATATTGCTGGCCAGATAGCAAGAGAATTTATTATGTACGACAGTTAATCAATTAGCAAGGATTCCTTTTGTAGAATACTTCAAAGAAGCCATGAAGTATATTTTATACCTCATGGCTTCTCTATTAGAATTTATAATGTTCTTCTTTAAATGATTTGTCAGCAACCTTAACCGGTAATAAAAGAGAAGTAAAAAAAGGATCTTAATATTTTGACAAAAATTCTGTTGGTGTTAATATTTCAGGATGGTCAATTTCGACCGCAGCAAAATCTTTATCTCCTGTTATTAAAACATCAACATCTTCGATAATTGCTGTATGAAGGATTATATAATCATTTTCATCTCTTATGTTAAAAAGCTTTTCGCCTTCAATTTCTTTCGGAGAATATACCAATTCAAAAGATAATTTTGAAAGAAATTTATTTATCGTATTTTTATGGTTTGGAAATTTGCGTTCAATTACAGTATTGATTTCATTAATGACATAAGAGCATATCACAAGAGTGTATTTTTCAGCGGCTTTTTCTATAACCTTAGTCAGATGCTCGCTTCGAAAAACAAGAGCAGAAATCAAAATATTTGTATCAACCATTATCCGCATTTTTTTCTTCCTGCAATTCTTTTCTTATTTGCTTAACCATATCTACAACATCTTGCTCGGTTTTGAGTCCTAAACGCTCGGCTTCACCCTTGAAAGCATCCTGCGCCTCTACTAGCGCCACTCTTGTTGAGTTTTCGACAATTATTTTCCCGTTTTGCTCCATGAATATAACCTTGTCGCCATCTTTGAGATTAAGCCTACGCCGGATTTGTATAGGTATCGTTATTTGACCTTTCGTTGTTATTTTTGCAAGTTCCATAAATCTTAGTCCTTTCTGTACAATCCTTGAATTCCTTACCTGACTATATTATATGCTAGTTGCAAAAAAATATCAATAAATTGATAAACACAATCAAAAGAGGCTGTAAAAAATAAGGCTCTGACAGGACAAAACTGATCAGAGCTCTTATAAATAATTCATCTCAAGTCTAAGGATATGACTTTTAATAAATTACAAAGTAATCATCTTCTACTTCTCCATTAACTGTAAATATTAATTCATAGTATCCTAGTTCTTTATTCTTATATACAATTGGTATACGGCATGACACCGTATTATGAGTGCATTCAGGCCAGTTTGTTAAATTTAGTGATACCCTAATAACTTGAATTACAAGATCACTACTATTGATATCCCCAAAAACATTAGCAAATTCTTTTGGGTCTTCATGTTTGTAGTTCTCATAGTTTTTCCAAAAGCCTTTAATCGTGCGTTCATCTGCTGTATTTTTAACTACCCAGTCTTTTAATTGAGTAATATCCATCTTTACACCTCATATCAATTAATGGTTACCCTTACCAAATAAATCAAATATTATTTGGCCTTGGTCATTTTTATTACCATAAACTCTCCAATCTCCATATTTGCCTTTGATTTTAATTTCATAGCGATATATCTTTCCGGCGACTTCCATACCTTCCTTACCAAGGTATTTAATGCCGTTTTCTCCTACATCGCCAACTATGCCTTTTGCCATAGCTTTGCCAAACTTTTCTGCTGCTTCTTTTCCAAGTTTTCCACCAATCTCCCGGTAGGTTTCCCGAGCAATCCATGACTCTAATTTTCCTGTAGGGCTTATAAACCCTGCTAAAAACATAGTTGCTTTTAATTTTGTATCCTCTGACACGGTAATGCCAGATTGATACTGACTAACTATATCTAGCATATAATTTCGTTCCCATTTACTGTAACTCCCACCAAGAAACCAGGAGAATTCATTAGCGGCTGCTTCGGTAATCTTTTTTAAGGAGTTTAGCACTTGATAACCAGTTTGACTATATAAATCCCTGATTCTTTGTGCTTCTGCATGGATTTCGCCTCTACTATTTTCATCTGCTAAATACCACATCAAAGTAAGTTTTAATAATTGAGTTTGTATTGCCATGCAATAATTATTATCACCTTGCTCCCAATGTCCTGTTGGGTCTATGTAATTTACTGGGTCATTATGGCAGTAGGTATACAAATTCAAGCTTAATGGGTCTTTCGGGTCTCCAGTATAACTATCTTCAGTTAACATGCGTGAAGTTGCAGGGTCATAGTACCTTGCTCTCAGGTAAATTGTGCCAGTCTCCTTGTCAAAGTACTCTCCGCTATACCGGAACACATTTGTATCATTATTGTCAATGTTCTTCTCATTACCAAAAGCGTCATCCTTAATAGCTTGAGTCAGGCATATATTTTATAGGCTCTTTTTCAAGAGCCATAATGTCAATGTACCGTCTTTGATTATACCACATTATCTTCCTTTTCTTCATCAATTTGTTTTGGACTAGCGAATGAAGGCGGGTTTATGTATTCTGTTCTATGCTTCATCATGGATCATATAATATTCACAAGCCGCCTCTGGACGCATTTCAGAGCCTGCTTCCGTGTTTTGCCTTCAGATATTTTCTTATGGTAATAATCGTAAAAGAACGGGTTTACAATCCTTTTGTCTTTCCCGGGAGTCATAATGACCAATGCTGCCAGATGAAAGAATATGGCCTTTAGCTCCCTGTTGCCTCTTTCGTTTGAAAACTGCATTTCAGTTTTACCGGACGCATAGGTCACAGGCGCTACGCCGGAATAGCGGGCAAGCTTGGCAGGTGTTTCAAACCTTTCTATGTCCCCGATTTCAGCTATAAGGTTTGCAGCCATAACAATGTCAATCCCTTTCATGCTTGTGAGCTTGTAGTCGAAGTTATCAAGGAAGTTTTCGATCAGGATATCAAGCTCGCTGATCTCCGCAAGGTTATTGTTTATCTGCTTTATTGCCGATTTTATGGCAAGGTTCCTGACTTCCTGGTAATCTGTTCTTGTGAATCAAAAAAAGTAAGGTCTCAATGGAATGAATATGAGCAAAAATGGTATTTTTCAATAATAGATGTCGTTGAAATTCTTACAGATACCGAAAACCCAAGAAGATATTGGAGTGACCTGAAAAGGAAATTAAAAAAAGAAGGTTTTGTTGAGTTGTACGATTTTATCGTACAACTCAGAATGGAAGCTTCCGATGGCAAGAAATATCTTACATACAACCATTCTGGAGGAGAATACGCCTTCAACCGATAATAAAACAATTTCGTTATCGAAAATTAAAGAAAACAATATAGTCAAAGCGCAAACCGGATTTGAACAAGCCGGAAACCTACAGCTATGACCTCAATGGCAATATGGTTCAGAAGACCGATAGAAACGGCAGTATAATATCGATGACATATGACGGGCTTAACAGGCTGCTTGCAAATAGTGTTACCAATACCGGCATGCCTGAATATAATTCAGCTATTACCTATTCATATACATTAACAGAAAATAGAGGATTTAATAAGGAAGATGAATTTAGAATAATAATTGAAAATCTGGAAAGTAATGAATCTATATATGACGATAGCAAAAGATACATTTATATGGATTGGGATGATAGATTTCCATATATACTTAATAAAGTTATCTTAAATGTTAATGATAGTTATTTTAATAATATGTTAAAGCTTGATGAAACTTTTAAAAAACTGGAATATGAAAAAACAGAAATAAAACTTAGATACCACATAAGTTTTTGATATTGATATTTCTGTATATAAAGCATATAATATAATCAGGTAAGGAATGTAAGAATAAAGAGAAAAGTAAGAAGGGAGTTTAATTATGGAAGTCGCAAGGATTACAACAAAAGGTCAGATAACCATACCGATTGAAATCAGAAAAAAGCTTAATCTAAAAGAAGGCGATAAAATTATTTTTTTAGAACAGGATGGCAGGATATTTTTTGAAAACGCTGCGTTATTGGCGTTTAATAGGATACAGGATGCAATGGCAGGAGAAGCACAAAAAGCAGGCTATAATTCCCCGGAAGAAATGAATGAGCTTGTGAAGGAAATAAGAAAAGAAATGTGGGAAGAACGATATGCGAATAATGATTGACACCCATGTCCTGATTTCCATTATCTTCTTTCCATCAGTACAGATGAATGAACTTAAAACAAAGCTTTGCAAGAAACATACGATAGTATTATGTTCTCATATTGTGGAGGAGCTGAACAGGGTTACAAAACGCAAATTTGCTCATAAACTAAAGGATTTGGATGATTTTTTGACAGAATTACCTTATGAGCTTGTTTATACCCCTGCCTTTCTTGAAATGGATAAATTTCCGGTAATACGTGATTTATATGATTACCCTATTCTTGCAACGGCAATATTGGAAGATGTTGACGTACTCGTAACAGGTGACAAAGATTTTACTGCGGTTGACGTTGACCACCCTGAAATATTAACGCGACAGAATTCTTGTCAAAATATTAAGGATACTCGGTAAAACGCATTTGTTGCACGCCATAGGCAATGATAGTAAGAAAAAAGACAAAGCAGCCAGGATTCTTTATATGGGAATTGATGATTATATACGAGAATTTTTGCTTTTCTATCATATCATAATCCTTCACACAGCAATATTGGTCTCTACACAATCAAAACTATCCCAAGCATGACAAGCCCTGCGCCGATAATCCTGAGCAGGGTGATCTGCTCGCCGAGAAATAAAACAGAACAAAGTATGGTTATGATGGGAGAACTGGACATTATGATTGTGACCAGCGATACATCCCCTTTTTTTATTGCGGCATAATAGGCAAGATCTCCCACAAGAGTGGCCAGCAGCGCTTCCACAGCTATGAGCCACCAGGAATTTGCCGGAATGCTGCTCACTTTGGTGAAGCTGCCGCTCAGGAAAACCCAGCCGCAAACTACGCTTGACGCTATTATGGTTCTAAGGACCAGCCCTGATAGCGGATCTACATTTTTCAGCCCGATTTTTGCGAAAATAGGAGCAATTCCCCAGCACACCATGCCGAAAAGCGCTAATAAGAATACCATTTTGTTTTTCCCTCCGAGTGTTTTTTTCACCATAAGCTCCAAAATCCGTTTTATTGAGAAAATATGTATTGATACAGGCTTTTAGTACTGGAATATTTTAAATCGGTTATTTTTCTCGGGAGTACAAATAATATTTTCATGAAGATGATTAAATTTTTTAAAATTATTATGCTTGCAGCAACAACCGCAATTATATTATCCGTGAATAACGCCGGCATTTCGGCAATCAGGCTTGATGACGATATCAGTGTGCCTGCAGAAGGTGAAAGACTGATTTCCGGCCCTGTTCGCGACGTCCCTTGGGAGCAGGACGAGACCTTCTTTAAAGCGAAAATGAGAAATGATACCAATGTACTTATGGCGGCATACAGGACGGTATTAAAGGATCCGCTTCCCGGGGAGGAGGATAATGTGCATCTGGCTGCTAAAATGTTAAGGGGATTATTGATAAGGCAGGGGCAAATATTTTCCCAGAATGGCTCCATAGGGCCTTATACTATTGAAAGAGGCTTCCAGAAAGGGCCGACTTATATGGGTACGAAGCTTACCACTACAATTGGCGGCGGAGTTTGCAAAATAGCCTCTACACTTTATAATGTCACGGCACTGTGCGATCTTGAAATCGTAGAAAGATACAACCATACCATGCCGGTGCCCTATGTGCCTTATGGACAGGATGCTACAGTAGCCTATGGTGCCAGGGATTTCAGATTCAGGAATAATACCGGCACGCCAATCATGATATGGGCTGAAGGTGTGGATAATATCCTGTATATAGCTATTTTCGGCAGGTTTCCGGCTCCCGACGTTCAGTGGCGGCATGAGACTCTTGTAGTCAGAAAAGCGCCGAGAGAAGTGAGTAAAAATCCAAATCTGAAATCTGGCGAGGAGAAAGTGGTGCTGGAAGGTATGGACGGCGCGGTGGTAAAATCCTGGCTTTACGTGAAAGGGCCTGATTGGACCCGGGTGCGGTATATGGGCGTCAGCGATTACAAGCCCATGCCATATTCCATTGAAATTGGAAATTAACAGTAAACATCAAGCGCAACGTCGCAATATCATAATGGAATATTTCCCCGCGGGCTGAATAACTATAATATGCCGATATCCGGTATAAAACAGTAAGCGGGAGAATGCCATGCGTTTCAAGGATAAGGCGCTGGATGTTTTAATGCAGGACAGTGCATTTGTGAGGTTTCTCTTAAGTCAGGGTATTTCCAATCTGGGTGATTCATTCAGGTTCATTGCAGTTACGATGCTGCTTCTGAAGCTGACCGGCTCGGGAATCTCCACATCTCTCGGGCTGATTTTTTCCATACTCCCAAGTCTGGTTCTATCGCCTTTTGCAGGTACAGTTGGAGATATTCTTCCTGAAAAATACCTGATGGCGCTTATAGACGCCGTCAGAGGAACGGTCATAATACTGTTCGTATTCAATTCAAAGCTGGAGGTTATTTTTCTGCTCATTATCGTACTATCCGCACTGGAGACGGTTTACAGCCCCTTGAGAAGAAAATTGGTCCTGCGTATTGCGGGGAAGGATGGCGTTCTTAACGCCAATTCCATTCTAACAGGCTTTTCCGGAGTCGCATTCCTGATCGGACCTTTGCTGGCCGGGTTCCTGACAGAAGCCTACGGTACGGGACCGGCCTTTTCTGTTGCCGGCATTTCTTTTTTATTTTCTTCAGGATTGATATTATCTATAAAAACCCGCCGTGAAAACTTGATGCATAGCCTGCACCGGAAGTCCGGATTTTTTGAAGAATTGTCAAAAGGATTCTCTTATGTACGAAATAACCGTCCGGTCATTGAAATAGTGTTTACAGGCATTATTGCCGCCTTTTGCTCTATTTCCATGAATATGGCTTTCTATCCATTTGCGTTTGACGTCCTGAAGCTTGATTCAAAAGAATGGAGCTTTTTAGTCTCAGTGTATTATGGTACAAACCTGTTTGCAATGTTTATATCATTCATGCTGGGCAGAAATATGAAGCAGCGCCCCTGGAAGATCATATATGCAGGATTTGCCATAACAGCGCTGTTATGGGGGCTTTATGGATTTACCAGTGATTTCTCACTGGTGTTGGTGTTTCAATTCATCGAAGGTACGGTGTTAGCCGTCTGCGGCATTCTTTTGTCCACATTGATGCAGACAACGGCAAAAAAGGGGTATGTGGCAAGAGTTTCAGGGATAAGCGATATTACCGCCGGAGCAGGGAGAATAGCCGGCATGGCATGCGCATATGCAATTATAATGCTTGAGTCGTATAGAAGTGTGTTTATACTGAATGCGGGGATTTTGCTGCTTTTTGTATTGCTAAAGCTGCTGCGCCCCGGTATGGTCTGGAAGACGGAAGCGTAACGCTCATCTATAAGCTTTTTTTGTGATGAATCCCCAGAAAAATCCGGATACAAAGGTAAAAGCAAGTACGGTTGCTGCAGTAGCGAGGCTGAAGTCCATGAATTTTTCAGGTTCGGTATTCTTTTTACGATATGTGACCGGATAAGTTCGTCTGGCGGTATAACGCATATATTTCCTCCATATTTTGATTTTCTATATGCAATGAAAAAAGATTTTGGACCTCAGTTTTTTTCATTGCATTACATTTGGTGACTGTTGCAAAAAATCTGATTACTCAATATGCAAAATATTTTTTGCAACATTATTTGTCTTTATTATGAGCTCAAGTAAAGTAATTTATTATAAAATTTTGCTCCCGGTTTTAAATTTCTTCTACCAGTAATTGAATAATATAGTTTATAATAAAAATACTAAGCAATATAAGTAAGCAAAATTGAATGTTCTTTATGGAAAGGGAGGTAATGATGCAAAAAACGTTACCGGCAGAATATGGCATTAGTGAAGACATATCAGGAATATCCGGCATGTCGGCCGGATTTCAAAATGAGGAGAAGGCTGAAAAGATTGCATCCTTTAATGGAATAGACGTCTATAAGATAGCGGCAGGCAAATTCAAAACCAGCAGTATCAATTTCTTTTTCAGCGATAATCTCAGAAAGGAAAGCATAACCTTGAATGCGCTGGTCCCTGCAGTTCTGAGGAGGGGTTCAAGGCGGTTCAAATCATTCCGGGATATTGCCCTTCGCCTTGAGGAGCTTTATGGAGCCGGTTTTGACTGCGGAGTGTCAAAAAAAGGAGAGTGTCATATCATTCAGTTTTATATTGAATTCATATCAGACAAGTTTATCACGGAAGATACTTCATTGTTTGAAAGCGCTTATGATCTGCTTTTTGAAATAATCAACGACCCTGAGCTTGAAAACGGGGTCTTCAAGGAAGACTATCTGTCTCAGGAAAAGGACAATCTGAAAAAGCTTATAGAAGGCCGTATTAATGATAAAATGCAATACAGCGTGGAGAGATGCTTCGAGGAGATGTGCAGGGATGAACCTTACGGGCTTTACGAATATGGCTATGTGGGTGATTTGCAGAATATAACCTCCAAAGAGCTGTATTCGCATTATAAAAGGATGACAGAGGATTATCCCCTGCAAGTTTATCTGGCAGGCGACATGGACGGCGATCAAATCGATATGGTCATAAAAAAACTGTCTGCAATGAAAAGGAACCAGATAAAAAAGCTTGACTGCTGCAATGTGGGAAAAAGGCCCGAGACAGTGAAGAATATTACAGAAAAAATGAATGTAACGCAGGGAAAACTGACACTTGGCTTCAGGACCAACACCTCCCCGGGAAGCCCGGACTATTATTCCCTTATCGTATTCAACGGAATCCTTGGCGGCGGTATACATTCGAAGCTATTTCAGAATGTGCGTGAAAAGGCGGGCCTCGCTTATTAAGCATACTCGAGGCTGGATAAGTTTAAAGGGCTTATGGTGATCAGCAGCGGAGTCGATATGAAAAACAGGGAAAAGGCACAGGAGATAATGCTGGAACAGCTGGAGGAGATCAAAAAGGGAAATATCTCCGAATATGAATACGAGTCAACATTGAAATCCATTGAAACGGGGATCAAATCCCTTATGGACAGCCAGATGCAGATAGTGGACTATTATCTGAGCCAGGCTGTATCCAGAACAAAAGACAGTTTTGCATCCATGGCGGATAAAGTGAAAAAGGTGACAAAGCAGGATGTAGTCAACATCTCAAGTAAAATTCAGCTGGATACGGTATACTTTTTGACTAAAGATGGTAATTTATAAAAATCAAGCATTTTGAAAATTCGCTTCTTTTGAATTTATTAATCATTAACTTCAAGAATATTAAGTAATGAACGAAGCGAATTTTCTTGCGACAGGGAGGCATAAATGAAAATAGATAAATTGGAATATAAAAAAGCAGGGGAAATTGTTTACGGTTATGAGCATTCAAGTGGCTTGAAAGCATTTGTCGTCCCCAAAAAAGGATATTCAAAAAAGTATGCCACATTCTCGACACATTACGGGTCAATCAACAATGAGTTTCTTGTACCCGGCGAAAATGAGGTTACAAGGGTGCCCGACGGTATAGCCCACTTTCTTGAACATAAGCTGTTTGAGCAAGAAACGGGAAGCGTGATGGAAAAATTCTCAAAACTGGGTTCCAGTCCCAATGCCTATACGGGCTTCAGCCAGACGGTATATCTTTTTTCCTGTACGGATAAATTTGATGAGAATTTCAAGCTGCTGGTGGACTTCGTCCAGAATCCCTTTATTACAGAGGAAAGCGTGGAAAAGGAAAAAGGTATTATAGGGCAGGAGATCATGATGTACCAGGACAATCCGGGCTGGAGGGTATTTTTCAACCTTTTGAAGGCTTTCTACAGCAGTAATCCAGTGAAGACGGATATTGCCGGAACGATTGAAAGCATAAGCAAAATCAACAGAGAGACACTGTATAAATGCTATAATACCTTTTATCATCCTTCCAACATGGTTATCCTGGTGGTGGGGGATGTTGACCCCAGAAACGTTTTTGAGCAGGTCGACGCAGGGATCAAGCCTGCAAAACCGCAGCCAGAGATAAAAAGGATATTTCCCGCGGAACCGGTAAAGGTGAATATGAATTATTCCGAGCAAGCGCTGGCCGTGTCCATGCCCCAATTCCAGATGGGCTTCAAGGATGCCGGCTTTGATTCCAAAGGCATAGAGTGTCTGAGACGTGAGATAGCGGTAAAGCTGATACTTGAAATGATCATGGGAAGAAGCTCAGAACTTTATAACAGTCTATACGCAGAAGGACTCATCAATTCTTCATTTGATTTTGACTATACTATTGAAGAAAGCTACGCATTTTCGCTTTTCGGCGGTGAATCCTCAGACCCTGCGGCAGTGAGGGACAGGATTTCAGAGCATATGGGGAATATAAGGAAAAAGGGTCTTGACAGGGCGGATTACCAGCGTATCAAAAGAGCAATGTTCGGAAGGTTCATGAAACAGCTGAATTCCGTTGAAAGGATATCCCATACGTTTATTTCAGTGTACTTCAAAGGCGTCAACATATTTGACTATCTGGGTGTTTATGATAAAATAGCCATTGAATATGTGAATGAGATTTTTAGCCGGCATTTTAATCCGGACAATTTGGCTTTATCCGTCATTAAACCGTCATAAGGGGGAAAAGGGAATGAATTTAGTGGAATTTCCGGGCTTGTGGGGTCTTAAGTTTACTATCAGCAGGGTGGCCTTTGAAGTTTTCGGATTACCTATTTACTGGTATGGTATAATTATAGCGTCAGGCTTCCTGCTGGCTGTGCTTCTTGGCATGAGAACCAGCCGGTTGGCAGGGATTGAGCCCGACAGTGTGCTTGACCTTGTGTTGTATGGGGCGCCGGTGGCAATCATTTGCGCCAGATTGTACTATGTTGTCTTCAGTTGGGAACTTTTCAAGGATAACCCGCTTGATATCGTAGACACGAGAAAAGGCGGACTTGCTATTTATGGCGCTATTCTGGGCGCCCTTGCGGTAGCGTATTTCTACTCAAAAAAGAAGAAGGTCGGATTCTTCAGACTTATGGATTTCGCAGCACCGTATATTGTAATGGCACAGGGTATAGGACGCTGGGGCAATTTTGTAAATCAGGAGGCTTTTGGTTCGGCTACCTCGCTTCCATGGCGAATGAACAGTGAAACTGTGAATTCAGAGCTGCTTTCATTAAATAGCGGCATTGACCTTTCTGTTTTCGGAGCTCATCCTACATTTCTGTATGAATCACTCTGGAATTTTGCCGTTTTCTTCTTCCTGATATGGTATAGAAAGAGGAAAAAGCTGGACGGGGAAGTGTTTTTCCTGTATATGCTGCTTTATGGCGTTGGACGCTTTTTCATCGAGGGTCTCAGAACAGACAGCCTGATGTTGGGAAGCTTCCGGGTTTCACAATTGCTTGCTTTCCTGTTTGTTATAATGTCAGCCTTTTTATTCATTTATAGAAGAAAAAAGGCTGACAGGATAGAAGAGGAAGCGACCGTCGATATCGGGCAAAGTCAGTACGGCTCCATCTTATCGAAGCTCCGTGAAGAAAATGAAATAGCGGAAGAAGAACAAAAGCCGGATGAAGAAAGTGTAACGACAATAGAAAATGGATCTGATAAAGAAAATGGCTCGGATGCTCATAAAGATAAAAGTACAGCGGATACCCCGGTATCCGAGGTTACTTCAGATTCCGGATCCGATGAAGAAAAGCGGGATTAAACCTTGTGCTATCAAGGGACCCACTTTTCCGCCCAGGTTTGCAGGGCATCCAGGACCGGCATGAAATCTTTACCTTTTTGTGTGAGGCTGTATTCAATACGAACGGGCATTTCCGGATATACATCGCGGTGGATTATCCCATATGACTCTAATTCTTTTAAACGTTCCGTCAATACTTTGCAGCTCAACTCGGAAATGAGCTGATTAATGTCTTTAAAGCGCTTTGGACCATTCAATAGAACCCTGATGATGAGCCCTGTCCATCGCTTACCAATCAATTCAAAGGCAGTTTCAAACTTTGGACACAGATGAAAATCGCTCATTTCCAATCCTCCCTTATTGCAAAATTATCTAGACTTATATTATCACAAAAAAATACTTGACGGTAGTATATAACTAGATGTAATATACTTACATAAGGTAACTTAATAACAAAAGAAGTGTTAAGCTGCCTGACACAAAATTAAAAAAAGGGGTGTGGTAAAATGTTGGCTAATATTGGTTTACTGATAATTCGTGTTGTATTCGGGTTGTCTCTTGCACGGCATGGTGCGGAAAAATTATTTGGCTGGTTTGGAGGATACGGTATTAAAGGAACTGCAGGCTTTTTTGAAACTATCGGATTAAAACCAGGTGTTCCGCTTGTTGTTGCAGCCGGGTTGAGTGAATTGCTCGGAGGACTTCTGTTTGCAGCCGGTTTATTCATGCCGCTTACAGCAATACTAATGGTTGGTACGATGATAGTTGCAATAATAACTGTAACCGGGAAAAAAGGTTTTGCAGTTACTGCAGGGGGCTATGAATATAACCTGGCAATTATCGCAGCTGTAATAGGGGTATTATTGATTGGCCCAGGCGCCTATGTCCTATAATTGTTTTACGTATAAGTGGCAATTAAAAGTTAAATGAAAACTATATAAAGCGCCCTTCCCAAGACCCTTCCTCGATTTGAGGGTTAAGGGTCTTTTGTTTACCCAATATTGAGGGAATGTCGTGTTTTCCTGTTACAGGGTACGATGCAGTTTAACAAGCACCTACTCAGACTTGTAAATAATTTTCGGGTTTTTCCAGATAATAATCCCCAGAAATGAATAATATGATATAATGTCAATAAGGTTCATCAGAAATGTATTTTTCACTGTTGTACTAATATCAAAATTTTTGGGGAAATACAAAATAAAAATATTATTAATCGGCAAGACTTGGTAATATATTACAATTGTAGTCTTTTACCATCAACTATGGTAGAATCATTCCGTATATTAAGCGTTACTTCAGGCAGGGATATATGTATTTTGTTGAAAAAACCAAAGGGACCAACTTTATAAAGCAGTTTGACTTTCCACTTTTTGCTGCCGTATTCATACTGTCGCTCATGGGCATTGTTGTGCTAATGAGCGCCATTCAAGGCTTGACATCGTGGAAGGAGGCCTGGTTCAAACAGGCGGTATGCCTTGTAATAGGCATAATTCTTGCCTTCGTTATAAGTACTTTGGATTACAAGGATTTCAAAACTCTTGGGATACTGCTGTATGTGGCAAGTATTGCTATGTTGATATTGGTCCTGATTGTAGGAAAAACAGAGAAAGGCAGCACCAGTTGGTTAATTGTACCTTTAATAGGAAGTTTTCAACCATCCGAGCTGGCGAAGGTCGCATTTGTTCTTTTCATACCTATGTTTTTTGAGCGCATTAAAGAAGGAACTAATGTGAGGAAGAATCTCATAAAGCTGATTTTTTATGCAGCTCTTCCAATAGCTCTTGTGTTTTTACAAAAAGATGTAGGTACGGCTCTGGTTTTTGTTTTTGCATTTGTCGTTATGTTGTTCATCTATGGGATTCCTTACCGGTATTTTTTTATTGCAGTCGGTGCATTGGCTGCATCCGCTCCATTTTTGTGGCTGTTTGTCCTTCCACTTCACATCAAAAGCAGAATACAGACCTTTCTGAATCCGGAATTGGATCTTAAAGATACAGGCCTTCAGGTTTACAGGTCCAAAATGACAATCGGCTCGGGGCAGCTCTTCGGGAAAGGTCTCTTTCATGGCCTGCAGACTCAGAATAGCAGTCAGGTGATACAGTCAAGCAATTTCAAGGTACCTCTCAAACAAAATGATTTTATTTTTTCCGTAATCGGCGAAGAATTTTGCTTTGTCGGCAGCATGATAATCATAGCCCTTATAATTTTTATTTTATTCAGATGCCTTTATATCGCCAGAAATTCAAGGGATGAGTATGGGTCATTCATTGTGGTTGGGATTGCTGCCATGTTTGCTTTTCATTTTATCGAAAACATAGGAATGAATATCGGTGTGCTGCCGGTAACAGGGATACCGCTGCCGTTTATAAGCCAGGGGGGCAGCGCGCTGGTTACCAATTTTATGTCGGTAGGCATATTGCTCAGCGTCTCAATGCGAAGGAAACGAACCATTTTTAACAGCTCCCAATAATCCGACATTAGTATTATAGTGGCAATTTCATTATTATATCGGCATATATGCGCCTTGCAGGATTAGTGCAAACGCTTCAACGCACTAATCCTGCAAGGATATATTGATAATTGCCGCTATAGTATATACAGGGGGATTGGATCCTTAACGCCTCGCCGGGTATTGTCGGCGCTAACTCAGTAACTTGTTGCAATACGTGACACCTCAAAAGGATAGGACATTAGTCCTATCTTTTATATTTTTTAAAAAATATTTTTAAAACATCTTGCAACTGAAGCAAATATACATTAAAATGTTATCTAGTGGAGGAAAGTGGTTTAAAGTGGATGGATATGAAATAGAAATAAAATAGAAATGAGGTGAAGTGATTGTTCTACGGTGAATTTCAACACACTGTAGATCCCAAGGGAAGGGTAATCGTACCTTCCACATTCAGGGAGGAACTGGGTGAGAAATTCATTCTGACCAAAGGTCTAGATGATTGTTTGTTTGTGTATTCAAAGACCGAGTGGAGCAATCTTGAAGCCAAACTTAAAACACTTCCGCTTTCCAACAAGGACGCTAGAGCATTCGTAAGGTTTTTCTTTTCGGGAGCTGCCGAATGCGAGGTGGACAAGCAGGGAAGGATATTGATACCGCAAAATCTGAGAAACTATGCAGGACTTGAGAAAGACATATACATAATTGGCGTTTCCACCAGAGTGGAAGTATGGGATAAAGCGAAGTGGGAAACTTATAATGGAGACGAGAACCTCAATCCTGACAGTATAGCGGAAAAGATGTCCATGCTGGGAATTTAATGATAGGGGACACACCCGCTGAGTCACGGGTATTCCTAAAGAGGAGGGAATGTCCCCTTTTGATAAGGAGTCACTTTGGAATTCAATCACAAACCTGTTTTACTGGAAGAGTGTATTGAAAATTTAAATATAAGACCCGACGGCATATATATAGACGGCACTCTGGGAGGAGCCGGACATTCGTCGGAAATATACAGGAGGCTTGGTAAAGAGGGCATTCTGCTGGGGATAGACCAGGATGCATTTGCCCTTGAAATATCACAAAAACGACTGAGATCAACAGGTGGACAAGCAGGTTTGATTTTTGCGAAAGGCAATTTCAGAGATATCGGCGAAATTTGCAGAAAGCATGGTATAGATAAGGCGGACGGCATTCTATTGGACCTTGGGGTATCATCGCACCAGCTTGATGAGGGTGAACGAGGTTTCAGCTATCAGAAGGACGCCCCCCTGGATATGCGGATGGACAGGCAGTCAAAGCTGGATGCAGCTGCAATAGTAAATGAATATGACGAATATGAAATAAAAAAAATAATAAGGGAGTATGGGGAAGAGAACTGGGCGTCAAGAATTGCCAGCTTTATTGTCAAAGCGAGAAAAGATAAAAGAATTGAATCAACCGGCCAATTAGTGGAAATAATTAAAGCGGCGATACCAGGTCCGGCAAGGAGGGAAGGCCCCCATCCCGCCAAAAGAACCTTTCAGGCTTTAAGGATAACGGTTAATGATGAACTGGAAGCTTTAAAACAGGTAATTGGCGATGCAACAGCGGTGCTGAAAGAGGGGGGGAGGCTTTGTATAATAACCTTCCACTCGCTGGAGGACAGGATAGTGAAAAATGGCTTTCAAAGCAGGGAAAAGCCCTGCACATGCCCAAAGGAGTTTCCGGTATGCGTATGCGGAAACAAGCCGGAACTGAGGGTGATAACCCGGAAACCAATCATACCGTCCGGTAATGAACTGGATGAAAATCCCCGTTCAAGGAGCGCAAAGCTAAGAGTGGCGGAAAAGGTCGGCTTTTTATAAGAAAAGGACATAATAACAAAAGATAAATGGCAAAATACTAAAGACAAAACGAAGGACAATGGTTCACAAAACACAAA
>VEPD01000368.1 GCA_012027035.1 Ruminiclostridium sp.
CTCTTTCCTCTGATTATTCTCTTTGATTTTTACCCGCAATCATCATCATATTCCCATCCCAGAGAACCGTGCAGCTTCCACAGTTTTGTCCATTTGGGTAATAAGGAAGTATCTTCAGTAACGCTCGGGTCGAAAAAGGGTTTATATGAACCGATAAATCCATCAAAGTAAGGAACATTATAACATTCAAGACCTATTTCTATAAGGTAATCATAATTGGTAGTATAAATTTCTATAGGAATCTTCCTTGACGCTTGGTGAATCCATAATGCGAATTCTGAATGTATCAAATCAACAATATCAAAATCAGTTCCTTTATGAACTGATACTATTTCTATTATTTTATTTTCAATTGCAGTTTTAAGATCTTCAAAACCTCCTTTTTTAAGGCCACATAATTCTCCATTTCCAATAACTCTAGCTTTTTGTTCAACTTGAGATAGAATGTTTTCAATTTGGCATTTTACACCTTCTACCTTAAGTTCGTTACTAATTTCATCAATGGCGCATTTTTGTTTTACATCAGTTATTGATTCGATAATTTGAGTTGTCATCATTTCTATTCCTGGAATTAAAGATTCTTTAGAGTCCCTACTAATGACTGCCATTGAAGTTCCTGCTCCAAATAAAAACCCTATTCTTTTTGCATCTGAAATTAACATTTGCTGCAATCCTCTAATTATTTCGCGTGGGTCATGACTATATTTGATATCCGATGTGCTCATTTTGACCTCCAACTGCAATCTTTGTTTTTCTTAAAATATTTTATTATATAATATTCATTCTTTAAACTCGTAAAGTTATTATCTTGCTCCTATACTTATCTAACTCTCTCCATCATTAGAATTTATTACCATCAAAATCATACCCTCTTCGACAAACATTTGCAATAGTTAACATGGTAAATATCATAAAAAAATAAGAAAACATCGGTAAGTATCGTAACCACCGTTTTTACACTCCATCATTGCTGACAAGCTCTTTTAATATCACCGCCACAGATGCTTCTTTTCCCCAATGGCTCATATTACCTATGTGTTCAAAGGTTGCTATATATCCCAGGAATTCAATAATTATCTTGCGGCCATTTCCATCATAAGTTGGGACTTCATTTTTTAGCCAGTTCTTACCTGCAATTACATTATCATCGTCCTTAATATTCATTAATTATAGCAACATCGTCAACATATCTCTTATTATCTACGGTATTGTAATCCAGGACTTCAAATATAATAAATTTACCGGGATAGAGTACCCTTACCTATGACCATTTCATTTCCTTCACCTCAAATTTGCGATTAGCCTATACGGATTATATCATAGCGCGGCTTACAGCCGCAAGTATTCAGTATTCAGTAGAAAACTGAGCTAAAAGCATTACTATTACCAGCTTGCAACACAAAAGCTTGCAAAAAAAACTAACTTATTTAGAAGAATTACATAAGGAAAAAGATTGCCCTGGGTTTTTCCAGGACAACCTTTGTGATTAAGTAGCCAAAATTTGGAGTTATCGCTGATTCCAGCTGTGTTATTTCCGATTTTTTAGAGCTAAAATATATACATATACGCCGGCAATATTTTTCTATTTCCATTATTACAAAGCCATGCAAGCCATCGCCCTGGTTAGTAACCATCCCTCCTGTTCCACTCCAGTTCAGTCCCCGGTCACTGCATAGTTACATACTGTGCCAGCACCCAGCCTTTTACACCTGCGGCAGTCTTTATATTCAGCCAGTCGCCTTGACCGGACAATACCGATATGATTTCACCATTATAGACTTTGGCAAGAATAGCCGCGGTGGTACTTGGCTTAGATCGCACGTTTAAAGCGGAAGCATTTACTTTTCCCTTTTGAAGCTCATTTTCAGCAGGAGTGCCGCTGCCATCGCTGTTATCTGCCGGCTGCTCTATACTGCTTTCATCCTGCGGGGGTTCGCTTATTTTAAAAGCTCCTCTGAGAAGCAGATAGGATTTTGTCGTTGCCTTGATTCCACGTCCGTCATCCCGTGATGATATAAGCAAATGGTTAATTACAACCGATGCTCCCTTAACAAGATCCTTTGCTGATGTGACGTCTGCAAGATTGTCCCCGTTTACTCCGGAAACGCCTGTAGCTTTACCGGATCTTAGGATTAGTTCCGTTCCACCGCCCGGGAGCAATGTTTGCCCAATCTCCAGAATCTGTACGATAAATCCCCCGGAACCTCCGGATTGCAGTTGATTTTTCAGTTCATCAATCTGCTTTTTCTGATCCTCCAATTGCTGCTTCAGTGATGTAACTTCTACATCCACATAGCTTTTGGATATGAGAGGATCCTGCTCGGAGCCCGGCTCGACACTGTCTGTCAAAGCTGTTGCTATATTCAGG
Source organism: Ruminiclostridium sp. (assembly GCA_012027035.1). Classification (GTDB taxonomy): domain Bacteria; phylum Bacillota; class Clostridia; order Acetivibrionales; family DTU013; genus MnB-11. Next base: position 2,369 of record VEPD01000368.1, read on the forward strand.
CCTACTGAAATTGCCAGAAGAAATCCCAATATTATAGAAAATTTGTTCAGGTTGAATTTCATAAACTACCTCCTCGTATAATAGTTTTTGTAGGGTTTATCAAGCAGGTTTTCCAGTTTATCTGCTTGAAAATCTCTTCGAAGGCTCTCCCAAGAATCTACCCCAGA
>VEPD01000121.1 GCA_012027035.1 Ruminiclostridium sp.
ATGGGAGCGCCTCTTGTAGTTGATGCAGCGGGCAATAATGCGGCTCTGAAGACAGCTTTTGATATTGTAAGCCGTAACGGACAGATTACCAGGCTTGGCTGGGACCCGAGACCGGTCAACATTTCACTTGACCCTGTCATAGCTAAAGTAATAACGCTTCAAGGCTCCTTCAGTCATACCTGGTCTACATGGGAGGCGGTATTGAAGCTGGTATCCTGCGGCAAATTGATGATGGATCCGATGATAACCCATCGGTTTCCGCTTGAAAAGTGGGAGGAAGCGTTCGTATTAATGGATAATAAATCAGCAATAAAGGCTTTGCTTTATCCGGCTGGTTGATTTTAAATAATAAAGGAGGGCGTCGTAAAATGAAAATAGCAATAATCGGGTACGGTTCACGTATAAGAAGTTTAGTAAAAGAAATGATCAATATGTATAGCAGCTGTAAATTAACTGCTATTGCAGATATAGCGGTTGAAGAAACAAAAAAGAAGCTTGAGGAGGATGGCTTTGACACCGCAAAAGTCAGAATCTTCAAGGATGCAGATGAGCTGCTGCAAAATGGCGATTATGACGGCGTTTTCATAGGCACCCGATGTTCATTGCACACAAACATGGCATTGAAGGTGCTGCCTTTACATGTACCGCTATTCCTTGAAAAGCCTGTGGCAACAAATATGGAAGATTTGATGAAGCTACGTGATGCATATAAAAAGTATGGTGGCAAGGTAGTGGTTTCATTCCCGCTTAGGGTGACACTCCAGGCAAAACTGGTAAAGGAGATCATAGATTCAGGCAAGATAGGGACAATAGAGCATGTCCAGGCTGTAAACAATGTCCCGTACGGCAGGATATATTACCATAACTGGTACAGGGATGAGAATGAAACGCAAGGCCTTTTTCTGCAAAAGGCAACACACGATTTTGACTATATAAATTATATATTGGGCATAAAGCCGGTAAGAGTATGTGCAATGAAATCCAAACAGATATACAAAGGGAAAAAGCCGGCGGGACTGATGTGCAAAGATTGTGACGAGCATGAAACCTGCCCGGAAAGCCCGCAGAATATAATCAAGTATGCTTGTGATGAACCGCGAGGTCCATTCTGCTGTTTTGCAGAGGACACGGGAAATGAAGATTCCGGAAGTGCGCTTATAGAATACGAGACAGGCATGCACGTCTCATACTCACAGAACTTTTTTGCCAGGAAGAATGCGGCAGCAAGAGGGGCACGCTTTCTGGGATACAAAGGCACGGTTGAATTTGATTGGTTTAAAGAAGAGGTAAAGGTTTTCATGCACCAGACTCCGAGAGTCGAGACATATACTATTGATCCTGTTGCATTGTCAAAGGGGCATTCAGGCGGAGACTCCGCCCTTTTGGAAAACTTCATCGATATAGTGAAGGGCAAGGATGTGAAGTCTGTCTCCCCGCTTGATGCAGGGCTTTTAAGCATTCTCATGTGTCTCAAGGCGAAAGAATCGGCAATCACAAAAACGTTTCAGGATATAAAATGGCCGGATGAGGGATGAAATTGAACAACGTCAATAATCCCCCACCTCTATAGGTGGCGGGTTTCCGTTTGAAAAGGCTGTCAGTGGTGAGAAACAATCTCCCAGGATGCATGGGCGAGCAGATGGCGTAGCCATCGACCAGCCCACTGACGTTGTTCAAACACCAC
>VEPD01000056.1 GCA_012027035.1 Ruminiclostridium sp.
GCCGGTTATTACGGGATAACTTATCAAAAATTTCATCTTACCGTCAATTATATCTACATCAGAATGGCATATCGATGCTGCGCCTACTTTCACAAGTATTTCATCGTCGGATATTTCAGGCAATTTTGCATCCACTATGCCATATTTTCCAGGTTCATATACCATGAAAGCTTTCATTGTGATCATCCCCCCTTTGCAAACAATAGTAATTTCGAAAACTTAAATCCAATTATAAAAAACCCCATTCCATATTTGCCGCATATTCCCTTGCTACTGTCAGAAGCTTCCTGCATGTTTCTTCTGCCTCTTGACCCGGCTTAAAGGAAAGCACCGGAACAACAACCACATCCGGCGCCATTATATTCATTATTTCCGTAAAACACTCTACTGCGTTTCGTGAACTGTCCAATCGAAGGTAAATCAGCGCTTTATGCTTAAAAGACTTCTTAAGAACGGCAAGGTCTGCATGGCTGTAAGTATCCGATAAATCAATAGCTCTGGGTGAGAATTCATGGGACAGATAAGCTTCGTGGCATGGGTTCGGCCCGCAATTGTGCAAACCCCCGCAGCCGAATTCCTTGAAAATGATAGCATGATACGGCGCTGAAAATTCCAGATATGTGTCCGGCCCGAAATTCGCGCATATGTCGTCACTTACATGCCCCTTCATACCTTCGGGAAACCATACATCCAGAAAATCCGTAGTTGTTATGTTTTCCTCTCCTCCTGCCGCCCTGATTCCTGCCCTTATCACTTCAGCATAAAGCTGCTGGATTTTTGCGAGCAGTTTATGTACAGCTTCAGGGGAAAGGCGTAACGCTACTAAAAGGTCGGTAACTCCCATAATATCTGCCGCAACGTTCACCCCGCCGGCTGCATCCAGCAGGGAAACCGGTATAATCCCCTGCCCTGCTTCCGCAAACATACCTATCCTCTTCAAGCCTTCAGGAAGCCACCCATCTTTATATGGATCAGGTACATTCAAAAGATCTACCTGTTCCTCTATATCATAAATAATTTTCTCTTTCACACCAGGCGTCTGGTCCGGATTGTCGCCCCAATAATATTTTGAACCGAAAGCGCTTGCCAGGCACGAGCAACCAACATCAGGCCTGCTTGCAGCAATGCAGTCGGATGACGGGACCTGTTCCCAGGTAGCTATTGCAGATGCCATGGATGCTTCCAATTGCTTTGTCCCATCTAAAAACTGATCACGCACCGAATAATTCGATGGAACCTCAATCCTTATATCAACAGGAATATGATCTACAGACTTGCCTGACCAGAGGCGTCTGTATAAATCCTTGCGGCGTTTCAGCTCATCGCTTGCCCATGATAACTTTACTTTATCCAATGTAAAATTTACACATCCTTTCTTCTCACTACACCAGATTATTAATCATTTGTTCCCGGTATCAAGTGATAATACATATCCCTTAAAATCGGTAATATCAGTCGTGAGATCTCTGGATTCAGTTACAAAAAAAGAGGCTGGCTTGCTGCCAACATCGTATATCATCTCTCCGTGCGGCACATCCTTTACCATTGAGAAAAAACTTACCTCAGGATCGTTATATTTTGCCCTCAGTGTAATAAAATCTTCTTCGGTAAGTTTTCTTTCAAGTATTATCTTCTCAAACTCATCTCTTTTACATAATGCAACCACAATATACAGGGGATTTGTGTCAGCGTCCCCTATAAGAAGAAAATCCTCAGTATCCGGGTGAGTTCCGAATTCGCTGAGTTCTGTCCTGTTTACGGCTACAGAGATGATCATATGGGGGCCATATCTGACGTCACATTCATATAATGGCCGGCTTAGAGTCTCACCTTTTTCAGGGTGCAGTAAATAACTATCAGGGCACAACCTGTAAATAAGACCTTTTTCTTCAAGCATTTTCATTACGCCCCCAGTCATTTCTACAGGATTCAAATAAATTGTTCCAGGCTTTGTCTTATGCATCGTTTTTATACCCCTATCCTTGCGCCGGCAGCAATTATAAATTCGGAGCAACAGCTATATAAGCTTCAACCGTATCATTGCAGAAATTGATATACTGGTGGGATGTCCCCTCTGGTATATAGAATTTTTCTCCTTTGTCCACTTTATAGCTGCGATAAACGGCATCTTCGGAATTTTCACCCGACATAGGTATGCGGATCGAAAGCGAGCCCTTTAATACAACTACCACCTCATCGCCTTCATGAACTTCCCATTCTGAATAAACGC
>VEPD01000029.1 GCA_012027035.1 Ruminiclostridium sp.
CTATTTTGCTTCGCGAGATAATAATTTCGGCAGCAAAAACATTTATTGATTTTGACTTTCTTTGACTTTTAATTATATTATAAAACATGCCAGCAGCAAATTCAAGTACCAATATAGGCTTCGTTTTTATTAATAACACCACTTTCCCAGCCTGGTAATTGAGGCAAAAGCGAGATTGCCACGCTCCGCTCGCAATGACATTAAATATAACTTTGTCATTCCGAGGAGCGGTAGCGACGTGGGAATCTCATAGGGTGGGAAAATTGAGTTTATAAGTTATTTTTCACGTGAGACTTGTATAGTATACATTCTTTCCTTAGCCTGCCTTAACTGCCCGCAGCCTGCATGTATTCCGCTGCCGAAATTATGAAATATCTCACAATCCATATTGTTTCCGATTTTGCTGCGAAAAACCAAAAGGTCGTTATAGTCAGGCACAGCCAGCCCTTGAATATTATTTTCGTTATAGAGGGATATTACCAGCTTGACAGGCTTGTTTCCCAATAAATTCACAATTTCTGCAATATCCCGGTCAGTGTCATTTATTCCTTTTACAAGCATATACCTTATCCTTGCTTTCGTCTTGAAAGCTTTGGCATAATCCACAGCAGCAGCCATCATTTCATTTATACCGTACTTATCAGTTAAAGGAATAAGCGTTTTCCTTTTATTATCAGATGGCGCATGAAGGGATATGTTCAGCCTTATATGAATGTCCGTATCCTTAAAGTCACGAATCATACTATATATTCCGGGAACGATTCCTGCCGTTGCCACTTCGAAATCCCTGATCCCAAAACAATAATTGATTTTTAAAATCGCCTTCTTTACATTTTCATAATTAAGCAGAGGCTCTCCCATACCGGCGAACACAACCGCGTCAATCGGAATTATTCCATGATTTGCACAAAAAGTATTGCAAATACTCACTTGATCTGTTATTTCGGTTATTGAAAGGTTTCGTACAAATCCTTGCTTTCCAGTCGCACAGAATCTGCAGCCAATAGCGCATCCGACCTGGGAGGAAACACAGACAGTGCTGTGGTAGGTCAGCATATTGTCTTTATCAAACATATATAATGTTTCAATTGTATTTCCATCCTCAAACTCAATCAGATATTTTACAGAGCTATCCTCGCCCATCGATTCATTTAATATTTTCACTGATAATACCTCATATCCTTTAGGTCAAAACCGCGAAAGCCTTGAATCCCACTCAATTTCAGACGGATTTTGCTTTAGCGGGTTGTTTCAAATAAAAAGCCCCCGGACAAAACGTCAAAGAGCGTGTAATTGACAATATAAGCATTATACTATATTTACTCCATTGATTCTATCAATTTAAAATTTTTTGTTACAGGTAATATTATGTCATAGATATTAATTTGGTTGGATATCATAAAAAACAGGCGCCGTATATTACAGCGCCTGTGAGATTGTTATTTATTATTAGTATTTATTATTTTACCGTTGTTATTTCTATCATTGTTTTTTTTCATCATTCTGGTTTTCATTTGATTTAATGCTGTTTTCTTCTTTCCGCCCTGGCTTCCCTCTTCTGGGTATTTTTCTGTAAATCAGGAATGCAATCAATACAAACAACCCAATTAAAATCAACACTGGAATGGCGGCAACCAATGCTATTAAAAGATCTCCGACAAAGTTGGTTACACCTTTCATGCTATCGAGAAAATTGTCCAGCAGCTTTTGTCCGTAATTTTTAGGCTTGACAGGCGTATCGGAATCCGGGCGCTTTTCATTTATATTTATTGCTATAGTGGAAAGCTCTACAAGGTCGCTTATTTTCTTGAGATTGCCTGTCAGAGCTTCTATTTGATATCTGATATCCGTAAGTCTGCTTTCGGTTTTGAAAATCTGATCCAGGTCGCTCAATTTCTTGAGATATTCCTCCAGCTTGCTTTCTTCAATCCTGAGGAGTCTTAGTCTCGATTCGGTATCGAAAAACTTGTCGGTAACATCCTCTCCGTTTATGTTCCAGCTGAGAACCTCGCCAATTTCTTTAATGCTGTTCAATACTTTGTCGAATTTTTCCCTGTCTACTCTGATTATGATTGTGCCGCTTCTTAAAAGCTTTAGCTTGTCGTCCTGATAATACTTTTCAGAATTGATATTCGTACTCTGGATGAAGCCAATTCCCAGTATCGTGGTCTCGAGCTTCGCATAAGCTTCATCAAATTTCTCCACCTCAACAGTGACATTAGCACTGCGAATGACTTTCCTTTCTGAAAGTATTGCGTTGGAAATATTTTGTGAGATATCCCCTCCACCTCCGAAAGAATCAGCAGCACCAACGTTTTCAGTCTGCTCACCCCTGTTCGGAGTTTCATTTGTTGATGCGGCAATTGTCTCTTCCGGCGCCTTGACGCTATAGCCACTATTATAAGAAACCTTTCCAACCGCCTGGCCCGCTGTGTCAGCATAATTCACTGTGGAATCTTTTGATTTTGAAGTGCCGCAGCCAGCAAAAACAGAAAGCACGAAAATTGTTACCAGCAAAATTGCCACAAACCTCTTTTTCATATTCCGACTCCTCCCTTATACCCTATATGTACTTATCTTTATTTGGGCTTTAGATAAATAGACGCGCTTGCTGACTAAAAGTTCCATTTAAGACAATCGAATCTCGCGGACAAAAAAATACCGCATTACCTGCGGCATTTTTATACTGACATTAACTTAAGGGCTTGTCCAGCAACAACTGTACCAAGCATTCCAGCTGATTTTCCGTTCAGCTTCGCAGATGTCAGCTTAGATACACAAAGTATCTGCGCTTCCATCTTTGCTGAACAAAAAATCATCACGGAATCAGATGGCACATTTATTACCAGACAAGCCCTAAGCGTTTATTTATTATTCTTCATCGTCTTCTTCAGTCATAACCTTCTTGGCTTCTTCAATTACCTTCTGGGCTACATTGGAAGGAGCTTCCTCGTACCTGTCGAAGGTCTGTCTGAACCAGCCCCTGCCCTGTGTCATGGATCTCAAGTCATTTGCATACTTGAACATTTCAGCAGTCGGTACATCAGCTACAACCTCCTGCAAACCGTTCTCCTGTGGATTCATACCCAGGATTCTGCCTCTTCGTTTGTTCAGGTCGCCGATAATATCACCCATGTAGGAATCCGGAATATAGACCTCAACATGGCTTACAGGCTCAAGGAGCACTGGAGCCGCCAGGGGCAGACCCTTTTTGTATGCCAGGCGCGCAGCAATCTTAAAGGCCATTTCAGAGGAGTCTACGTCATGGTATGAGCCGTCTACAAGCGTTGCCTTCAGATGCACGACCGGATAACCCGCAAGTATACCGTGAATTATAGCCTCACGCAAGCCCTTTTCAACGGCCGGATGGTATTGTTTCGGTACCGAGCCGCCAAAAATCTTTTCCTCAAAAGTCAGGTCTTCGGTTTCACCATGTTCAAATTCGATCCACACATGTCCGAACTGACCGTGTCCGCCCGATTGCTTCTTATGCTTTCCTTCAATTTTTACCTTCTTCTTTACCGTTTCTCTGTAAGGCACCTTTGGGTCAACCAAATTTACCGACACACCGAATTTAGCTTTGAGCTTGCTGACAATTACGTCCAGATGCTGTTCGCCAATACCGGAGATAACAGTCTGATGCGTCTCGGTATTCAAATGGACCTTGAAAGTAGGATCTTCATCCTGGAGCCTGTTGAGGCCCGAGCCGATCTTTTCTTCATCTCCCTTTGCCTTCGGTTCCACGGCAAGTGACAAAGCCGGTTCGGGGAATTCAATCTTATTAAGTATCAGGGGCGTTGCCTGTTCGCATAACGTATCATTGGTATTGGTATACTGCAGCTTGGCAACAGCGCCTATATCGCCTGCTATCAGCTTATCCACCGACACCTGTTTCTTACCCCTCAGCATGAATACCTGAGCTGTTTTTTCTGTCTTTTCGGTAGTTGAATTATATACAACCGAATCGGATTTGAAAGTACCCGAATATACTCTGAACATTGAAATCTTTCCTACAAAAGGGTCGGCTATGGTTTTAAACACCAGAGCGGACAAGGATTCCGTTGGAGAAACCTTTAATTCTATTTCATCATCATTGGGCTTTTTTGCCTTAAATGTCGGTTTGTCACCGGGTGAAGGCATGTATTCAATAATAGCGTCCATAAGTGATTGTATTCCCTGGTTATTTAAGGCAGAACCGCAGAACACAGGTATGATAGAGCTGTCTGCGATACCTAATCTGAGGCCTTTGCGAATATCATCGGCAGTAAATTCTTCACCGCCGAAGAACTTTTCCATAAGCTCTTCATCAGTTTCTGCAATAGCTTCATTCAAAGCATCCTTTATTTTAGAAATTTTATCATTTAAACCGGCAGGAATAGCTGTGTCTATAAGCTTATCCCTGTCGAATTTTTTCGCAGTCATATTGAGGACGTCTACGAAACCTGTGAATTTTTCACCTTCAAAAATCGGAAGTTGAAAAGCTATTATACCCTTTCCAAATGTACCGGTAAGTTGATCCAATACTTCAAAGAAATTTGCATTTTCTTCATCCATTTTACTGATGAAAAACAGCTTTGGAATCCCCTGCTCTTTGGCATAAGCCCATGATTTTTCCGTTCCCACTGCAGGACCGCCTTTGGCGGGTACGAGTATTGCCGCGCTATCGGCTACCCTGATGCCTTGCTTTACTTCACCCACAAAGTCGAAATATCCGGGAGTGTCAATGACATTGATCTTGCAATCCTTCCATTCGCATGGCGCTATGGCCGTGCTGATGGATATCTTTCTTTTGACTTCCTCTGCATCATAGTCGGTTGTTGTGGTACCGTCCAGTACCTTCCCGAATCTGTCGAGAACTCCGGTATTGAAAAGCATTGCTTCGGCAAGAGTTGTCTTGCCTGCTCCACCGTGGGACATCAAACAAATATTCCGCAGTCTATCCATGGTATAGTCCTTCATAAAAATTCCCCCTCGTCTGATAATATTCAGTTACAAAAATACCAGCATTTATTATATTACCTGAAATTAGTAAAATAATTCACTTTAAAGGGATAAAATCGGGTTTATTAGTACTACAGCGCAAGTTTCCAAATTATCCTTACAGAAATAACGCGTTGAAGCATTCGCGATATTTCCGTAAGGCGCATAAATGCCGATATTATAATGTAACTTGCGCTGTAGTATTAATTAAAAGTTCCCATAAAAAAGAGCTTTTTGAGCGTCACTTAACATTATACACAGACATTGATACCAGTTCAAGATAATTCTTCAAGATGGATACTATTTTAAACTTTTAATCTTGTACCATATCATGTAATTATTGGTATTATCTGAAACAACGGCAGGCAGCTTTAATTCGTAATATATAAAAAGTGCGAACTAACACATTCTAACCAGGATGGGTGGGCATGGCTGCAAATAAATGCGTCATGTGGAGGAATGGCTGCAGGCTGTTTGTCCTGTTGAAACTCGAATGCGGTAC
>VEPD01000076.1 GCA_012027035.1 Ruminiclostridium sp.
ATTTTCAACGTCGTTGTAATTTTCAATGGCATTAAAAATTATAATCCGTTTATTATATATACATCTTTCTCCATTATTTGTCTGGTCTGTGAAGGCTAATGTGGGTTTATAAAACCTGATCCAGGGATTTTTGCAGAACAAAAAACGTGGGGCTCTACTGTTCAGCAAGAGCGGATGAGCTCCACGTTACCCGAAGGCATGGTAAGATTTGCTTTGAATTTATTTAAAGCCAGCGCCGTGCCTGAGGATAGCAAAGAAAATATAAAAAGGAGAAATAAAAATATGAAACAAATTTAAGGAATGCAATTAGGCGCGGTGCTTGCGGTGATGTTGCTGTTGAGCATGGTGTTTGTACCGGCGGTGAGTGCTAGCCCGAGTCAAAATAGTGACGAAGTTTCAGAATCTCAAGCAAGACAAGTTGCAGAATTATTCATAAAGAAGATTTCTGCTCAGGAGATTCCAGAATGGGATAATGCAATACCAAGTAACGTGACAGAATACTATAACCTTGATGAAAGATTGGCTGCGTATTCTTTTGTCGTTAGTAAAGATGGCTTGTACCTTGGATATTTGCTGGTTTCAGCAAGCAAGAGCAACTATCCGGTACTGGAATTTTCAAAGGGTAAATCCCCAGATATGAAATGTCACAAACGAAATTGATGCAAATAGACCATTTGTACTGAGTATGACTCATGGTGGTACAGGTAGCGGCCAAAGCCAGCCATACGGGGACCACTCTACTGCGGACGTGGGTTATGCTATTGATTCAGGTACAAACGCGAAATATGTCCTTTTACATGATACATGGGACACAAGCACGCATTACTTAGCCTTCGGCGACTGGTGGGGCGCTACTGAGAGTGTGGTGAGGACTTAAGGCCTCATCTATTCATTTTTTAAATATAGGAAAACTCATGAATAAAAGACTGAATATAGGGTTTATTATTATATCAGTTATTGTTATTTGTTTTACAATTATTTCAATTATAAACAATCCTTATAATCCTTTTCTGATTGGTCCAAAAGGTGAGGACTTCCCATTTTTATCTTTAATGTTTAGGAGTCTAAATTACGAAGGAAAAGGAGTTACGTCTTGGGAAAAGATTCAGTGGAATTTCTTAGAACCTCAAAAATATGATCATAAATTTTCAGTTCGCATTCCAGGAAAGAATATCGAAATATCTTCATTTTCATATGGAAGAAATTATAATGCTTCATATGATGCATTCCAAGTTTATGAAAATTTGCTGAAAAAAAACAAATATAGTGAAATTGATTTTCATGTAACTATTGAATCAGGAAAGTTTGAAATATTAAATAGTTCAGCATTCGAAAATAGTTATTTTGTTTACATAGAACTAATTAGAACTTTATCCGATACATATTATATTATTGTTATGAAATCCAATAATAATGAAAAGGAAGTGGTAAAAACAATTGCTAAGGAAACAACTCCACTCAAAGGAATTACGCTTGATAAAGCAAGGCAGGAATTGAATTTTACTTTAATGGTTCCAGAGTATCTACCATAGTGATACCTTCTCGATAGTATAACTGTTTTAAAGTTCGACGAAACCCAAAGCATCACAATTAAATATAGGAATGGTGATATGTTGAATCCAGATATATGGAAACTGACTTTGACAGATCGCTTTCATGGACATTGAACGGTATTGATATTACAGTACATGGAAATATACGTAAAGAAGAATTAATCAGAGTGGGGGAATCTATATTATGACTTCATCCACACCTCATATTTTCGTAGCAACGCCATTCATTAGTGGTGTTGCAGCTTTGGTCAAGAGCAAGAATTTATCCATGAATCCACAGGAAATCCGTGATGCTTTGGCTCATAATGCAATTGATTTGGGTGACACTGTCAAGGATGGAAGATACAGTTTGGATTGGTGCAGGTGGCTCAAAATTAAAGCCCCTGCAATCAACGCAACTACACATGCAATAATAGCGACGCGTCTATTTGCGCCTGTAAATTCGCTTCTGTTTATTGCATCTTCTTCACTGTCAAGGGCGCGGTCAAGAGTGTAAGTTGAATAAATAATCAGGCCCATCGCCAGATAAACAGGCATCTCTGGTTCAATACTTGCGAACAAAAATGCTATGTGCAGCCTGAGAGCCCCTGAGAAAGCTACAAGAGTTGAGGAA
>VEPD01000005.1 GCA_012027035.1 Ruminiclostridium sp.
AAAAATATATAATAAAAATAAGCAATGATTGTTTGTTATAGAGAGGGTGTTGATATAATGAAGCATGCTTTTGAAGGAATATATAATAATGGTAAAGTAATATTAAATGAAAAGGTATCAGCTAAAGGGAAACAAAAAGTGCTTGTTGTGTTTTTGGACGACAGTAAAGAAAAGTTTGATCGCAAAAGCCGTTTATTATGTACTTTTGGTTCATGGGAGGATGCCAGGGATAGCCGGCAGATTATAAATGATATTTATTCTTCAAGGACATCAAAAAAGGAAGATATCATTTTATGAGATATTTACTGGATACCAATATTTGCATCTACTGGTTCAAGGGATTAAACAGTATTAAGACAAAAATAGAGTATTGATATCGATGATAAACTGTAGGGTATAATATTTAAATGATGAATCAAAACAGCATCTTTCTGATGCAGCCAGAGGTGTGGTTATGACTGAGAATAATGGAAACAGACTCCCCAAGCGTGATGAAATCGAAGAGAAATACAAATGGAAGCTTGAAGACATATACCCGGATGATGCAGCCTGGGAGGCTGATTTTAAGGAAGCCCGCATATTTATTGATGAGACATCAAAATTCAGAGGGACATTGGCGGAAAGTCCCCAAAGACTGCTGGCCTGTCTTAAACTCTGCGACAAAATGCTCTCTCTTAACGATAAGCTGTTTATATATGCGAGGATGAGAAGGGATGAAGACAATACCAATCCCAAATATCAGGCGTTGACGGATAGAGCTATGGCTGCTAATACCGAGGCATATGCCGCCGTTTCTTTCATCGTGCCGGAAATTATTTCCATAAGAGATGATATTCTTGCGGGCTATATGGAAAACTTCGAAGGACTTCATATTTATAAGCAGTATATTTCCGAAATATTAAGGCAAAAGAAACATATCCTGTCCGAAAGCGAAGAGCAGCTGCTTGCGCTTGCTTCTGAAATGGCGCATACACCCGCAGATATTTTCACCATGTTCAACAATGCGGATATCAAATTTCCTTTCATAAAGGATGAAGAGGGAAAGGAAGTCGAACTGACTAAAGGCCGGTATATCAAATTCCTTGAAAGCGGCGACAGAAGGGTAAGAGAGGATGCATTCCATGCCCTGTACGATACTTATTCCAAAGTCAGGAATACACTGGCTTCATCCTTAAATAACAATATTAAAAAGAACAGATTTTATGCAATTGTCCGTAAGTATGGTTCCTGCCTTGAGGCCTCTCTGGATAGTGACAATGTATCTACGGATGTTTACAATAATCTTGTCTCCACGGTGAATAAGAATCTACCCCTGCTTCACAGGTATCTGAGGCTGAGAAAAAAGGCTCTCAAGCTTGACCGGCTTCATATGTACGACCTGTATGTCCCCATAGTGGAAGAGCCCGCAAGAAGCGTTTCATATGAGGATGCTCTCAAGATGGTATACAAAGGCCTTCAACCCCTTGGCAGCCAATATCTTTCCGACCTTGACCATTCCTTTAATTCGCGTTGGATCGATGTATACGAAAATGAAGGAAAGACAAGCGGAGCTTACTCCTGGGGCACTCATCTGACCCATCCGTATGTATTGCTGAATTACCAGGGCACTATAAATGATGTATTCACCATAGCCCATGAAATGGGCCATGCATTGCACACTTACTATACAAATAAAACTCAGCCGTATATTTATTCCGAATATAAGATTTTTGTAGCGGAGGTTGCTTCCACCGTCAATGAATCGCTTTTAATAAGGCACATGTTGAAAAATACCAGGGACGCCAAGGAAAAGGCCTATTTGCTGAATCATTTTCTGGAGGAATTCCGGGGTACGCTTTTCAGACAGACTATGTTTGCAGAATATGAAAAGGCAATCCATGAGAGGATTGAAGCGGGAGAAGCATTGACGTCCCACGATTTCTGCAGTATTTACCGGGGGCTCAACGAGAAGTATTTTAATGGAGAGGTGCTTGTAGACAGCGACATAGATATGGAATGGTCAAGGATACCGCATTTCTATTCCAGCTTCTATGTTTACAAGTATGCTACAGGTCTGTCGGCTGCGACATCCCTTTCGCAACAGATACTGAAGGAAGGCTCCCCAGCTGTTGACCGCTATATTGATTTCCTGAGCAGCGGCAGTTCCGATTATCCGCTGAATCTGCTGAAAAAAGCCGGAGTGGACTTGTCTTCACCGGAACCTGTTGAGGATGCGATGAAGGAGTTTGACGGTATTATAACTGAATTGGAAGGCCTGATTTGATTGAAATGCGTGATAAGCGTCGGATTACTGCGTCAGCCGTCAGTCGCAAAAATCCTCACATATTACATAT
>VEPD01000253.1 GCA_012027035.1 Ruminiclostridium sp.
TTGAGGACCAGAGCGAGGATAAAAAATCCTGGAACAAGGCCCCCATTTTCCATAAGGCCACCATCCGTTCCTACCGCCGTCCTACCCATGCCGAAACAGCAAAGGAAGCTCTGGAAATATCCCTGAACCTGAAAATGAAAATTGACCTACCCTATATGGAAAAGCTGACGGGCAAAACGGCGGATGAGCTTATCAACGAACTTAGTGATCGAATCTATATCAACCCGCAGAAATACTACGGCAGTTATTATGAAGGCTGGGAACTGAACGAGGAATACCTGAGTGGACAGGTACGGGACAAGCTGCTGTATGCCAAACAGAAGGCTGAAGAACACCCCGAATTGTTTGCCAGGAACGTACAGGCTCTGGAAGCAGTGCAGCCGAAATGGCTGGAACCATCCGACATCGATTTCCGCATCGGAAGCCCCTGGATACCCATTGAATATTTCCAGCAATTCATGCATGAAACCTTCGGCACCGCTGCTTATTTGAAAGATAGCATCACCGTTGACTACATGGAATACACCACCACCTGGCGCATCAATGGAAAGACAAGTGAGACTACCTCCGTCAAGGTCAATAACACCTATGGCACACAGCGGGTTAACGCCTATCAGATTTTCGAGGACTGTCTGAACCTCCAATCCACGACGGTGCGTGACCCGGTCCCCTATGTGGACAAGAATGGTAAGGATCAGGTACGGTATGTAGTCAATGCCAATGAGACCATGATCGCGCGGGCAAAGCAGAATCAAATCAAGGAAGCCTTTGCCTCATGGTTGTTCAAAGATAAGGATAGGGCTGATATCCTGCTGAAAATCTACAATGAGAAATTCAATACAATCCGTCCCCGTGTCTATGACGGCAGCCACCTTGTCTTTCCCGGCATGAGCGAGGAAATGGAACTAAGGCCCCATCAAAAGAATTTTGCGGCGAGGGTGATCTACTCTGGTACGGGGCTGGCTGGACACGTTGTGGGCGCCGGAAAAACGGCAGCGATGCTATCGGCGAGCATGTACTTAAAAAATATCGGTGCCGTCAAAAAACCGGTCTATGTAGTCCCCAACCACCTTACGGAGCAGTGGGGAAAGGAGTTTTACCGGTTCTTTCCCCAGACTAATATTCTTGTCACTACCAAAAAGGACTTTGAAGCAAGGAACCGGAACAAATTTGTTTCTAAAATTGCCATGGGAGAATATGATGCTGTCATCATCGGACACAGTCAGTTTGAAAAAATCCCTATATCTAAAGAACGCCAGGAAGCGCAGCTAAATAGCGAGATCAGCCAGCTTTCCTTCATTATTAAAAAGATGAAAGAGGAAAAGGGGGAAAATTGGGCGGTCAAGCAAATGGTTATCTTTCAGAACAACCTTAAAGCCCGTCTTGACAGACTGGCGGCGGAGGAAAAGAAGGATGACCTTTTGAATTTTGAGCAGCTTGGAGTCGATTATATTTTTTGTGACGAAGCACATGCCTACAAAAACTGTTTTACCTATACTAAAATGCGCAACGTGGCGGGCATCGGGAAAGCCGCAAGCCAGCGGGCAATGGATATGCTTTTGAAATGTCAGTATTTGCAGGAAATAAACAGCGGAAAAGGCGTGGTATTTGCCACCGGGACCCCAATTTCCAATAGTATGAGTGAGATGTTCGTTTTACAAAGGTACTTGCAGCCGCAGATGTTGTCGAGGATGGGACTCAACTATTTCGACTCCTGGGCGGCTACATTCGGGGAGGTCATCTCCAGTCTTGAAATCACGCCCGAAGGGTCAGGCTATCGCATGCGAAACCGTTTTGCGAAATTCCACAACCTGCCGGAACTGATGAATATATTCCAGCTTGTGGCGGATATCCAGACTTCTGATATGTTGAAACTCCCCATACCTAAAATCGAAGGCGGCAAGGCGACTATCATTGCCACCGAAGCTACACCTTATCAGAAAATGATAATGGAAAGCTTTGTGGAGCGTGCGGAAAAAATCCGAAACCGTCTGGTGGAGCCCAATGTGGACAACATGCTCAAGCTGACGGGGGAAGCAAAGCTGATGTCCATTGACCCGCGCCTGGTTTATGAGGACGCACCCAATGACCCCGACAGCAAGCTGAACATCGCCATCGGCAATGTATTTGATATCTGGCAGGAAAGCAAGGAGCAAAGGCTGACGCAGCTTGTGTTCTGCGATTCCGGTACACCAAAGCTTGGACAGTTCAACGTCTATGATGAAATGAAAAGGTGTCTTATAGAAAAAGGTGTTCCCGCTGAAGAAATCGCCTTCGTCCATGATGCAAAAACCGATGAGCAAAGAGAAGCCTTGTTTGAAAAGGTACGCATGGGTGAAGTCCGTATCCTTCTGGGGAGTACAGGAAAGCTTGGCACAGGGACAAACGCCCAAAATAGACTGATTGCAGTCCATCATCTGGACTGCCCCTGGCGCCCGTCGGATATCGAACAGCGCGACGGTAGGATACTCCGCCAGGGCAATCAAAACCCCATAGTGAAAATCTTCCGATATGTCACCAAAGGCACATTTGACGCCTATCTCTGGCAGATTCAGGAGCAGAAATTGAAGTATATCTCGCAGGTGATGACGGGCAAAAGCATTTCCCGTTCCTGCGAAGACATGGATGAAACAGTGCTTTCCGCTGCCGAAGTCAAGGCGATTGCGACCTCCAACCCCCTGCTTGCGGAGAAAATGGAAGTGGACAATGAGGTTGCACGGTTGAAGCTGCTGAAAGGCAACTGGAACAATGAACGCCTGACCTTGGAACGGAATATCAAGGACCGCTACCCTGAAACCATTGCCTACTGTGAAAAGAAAATCGCAAGCATACGCAGGGATATGGAATTGCTGGAGAAAACCGAGGGAAAGGATTTTTCCATTGTGATTAGCGGCAAGACCTATGATGAGCGCGTCAAGGCCAGAGACCAGCTACTGCTGCTGGCAAAGTTACATGATCTTGCGGCTGGCGGCGAACCTCTACCAATTGGTGAATTCAGAGGCTTCCGTATTTATCTGCTTATGAATGCCTTTAAGCAACTAGAGCTGCTGGTCAAGGGCGAAAATACCTACGATACGCCCCTTGGGGATTCATCCCTCGGCGGTATCACAAGGCTTGAAAACGTAATCGAAAGGATACCGACCGTGCTTATGAGCATGGAGCAAAAGTTGGCGGATACCCAAACACAGCTTGAGGAAGCTAGAAAGGAAGTGCAAAAGCCCTTTGGATATGAGAAACGCCTGAACGAATATGCTGCAAGGCAAGCAGAGATCAACACCCGACTGGAGTTTAAGGAGCTTCAAAAGCAGGAGGAAGTTATTTTCGACGAAAGCGCAGAGATTGAGGAAACCAGCAACGAAGAGGCCTGGGAAGAAGAATATGCTTAAATTGCTTCCCAGGCCCCTTGGTTTCATAATAATTATTGTAGCAATAGAAGTTAGTTTCCGGTACGGACAAGCTCCTCCTTTCCGGCCAACACCTCAATTATTATCGCTGCACCGAGCTTAAAGCCGTACATAAACGATGCTGCAGCATCCATTGAACTCGATTTGCTATGTAAATCCAATAATGCTTCCAACTGCTCACAATCGTCTTTTGAAAGTTTTTCTTTCAGCTTTTCTGTCGTATCGGATATTTCGTTATTTAGTAAACTGTATTCCGGGCTTTTGGGAACAATCAGTTCGTCAGGATAAATATTGCCCGCAAACAATTCCTCTAAAATAGTTTTCATATTCTTCTTCCTTTCATAAGATTTGTTTGCAACTCCTTGAAAGAAAGGCATACACATGATAGAATATTTGTGCAGTCTGTCTTTTAGGCAGTTGCGTGGGGGAAGTGGCGTATTTCTTTAGCGAGGATGAGCCGCTTCCTTTCATTTTTGGAGGTCGTCCTTTAATTTCTTAATACCTCGTCTGGCTGCTTCCATTTTATTGACGTTTTCCTGCTTACAATATTCCTCTAAAATTTGCTTGCATTCTTCGTCATATTTGACTGCCATCCTATAAGGCTTTGGGTTATCAGTAGGGCGACCCATTTTATTATCGCCCAAAAGTTCACCTCCTTATTAGGGTCACCTTTAGTCTATACTAAAGGTGACCCTAAGTCAAGATAGGTAAATGAAAAATTGTTGAAGTTTAGAAAATAAGTTTCACCTGTTAATGGTTCCTATATTTAGTTAAATCATCATAATGAGAGGGGGGTTTTATATGCCGATGGTGGCAACACAAAAGCCCTATACCCTGTTTGTTGTGCCCGATGACGAGCCGACAAATCCGCGCGAGGAATGGGATAATTTCGGTACAATGGTCTGCTTCCATAGGCGGTACACGCTGGGCGACAAGCATAACTATGACAATGCGGATGAGTTATTTCAAAAGCTGGTGCAGGACAGCATCTCGGACAAAGACGTTATTTCCTATGTCAAGGACGGCAATGTGGATGGTCTGAAACTGGAATACAACAAATCCGGGAATGCATGGGAGCTTCATGCTTATTCCGATTATCTTAAAAAATGGTTTACCGAGTACACTCTCCCCGCACCGTTAAAAGGCAACGAAACCGGCATGAGCGAAGCAATTTTGGAGCAAATGCGGTGGCAGGATCTGAAAGTTCTGGCTGAAAAGACACACTGTATCCTACCCGTCTATCTTTACGACCACAGTGGCTTGACTATAAACACGACCGGATTTAGCTGCCTATGGGACAGCGGCCTTTTAGGCTGGATATATGCCTCTCACAATAAGGTAAAGGAAGAATTCGGGGAGGTCACGCCTGAAACTGTTCAAAAGGCTGAAAGGCTACTGGTTGGCGAAGTAAAAGACTATGATTACTATCTTACCGGCCAGTGTTACGGCTTCAGGCTGTACAAACAGGAAGAAGAAATAGACAACTGCTGGGGTTTCCTGGGCGATTTCCGGGACGTACAGGACAGCATTAAGGGACACCTGCCTGATGAATGCAAGGATATCGTGGAAATCCTACAGGAACGTTGGGACAATGCCAGCGTGGAGGAAATTCTGGAGGAAATTCAGGAAGAGTACGAGGATGAATTTGATTGTGGCTTTATTGATGAGCTTGAAGAAGAAATGGAACAATAGTTGATACTGATTGAGTAAATTTGAAATTTAACATATAATGGTGTTCATAAGGGGAAGAGTTACTATGATAGAATGTGAAAAAAAAATAAATGAAAACAATGTATGCTTCAAATGCATTAATGATGATTTTCTGAAAGAATATATAAAAAGTAATGCTGGGAGTAATAGATGTGACTACTGTAAAGTAATGAATCATAGCTGTATTGCAATGCCTATAAATGAATTTATAAAAGAAATAATCAGATGCCTTAAGAATAGATATGTAAAAGGAAATGCATATGCAGATAAGGGAGACCCGGATTACTATTCAACACTCTTAGTGACCAAAGATATTGTTGATAACGAAATAAAACCTGTTGGTACACAGTTGTCTGATGATTTATGTAATTTGATAGGAGCAGGATTTTGGGTAGATAAATATGGTAATGTGAATTCACCTGATGAACAAGATGAAATAAAATGGGAAATATATTCTAAAAAAATTAAATGTAACTTGAGTAAAAAGGAAAAAAATAAAATCCTTAATGAAGCTTTGGCACCTATTTGCCAATATATCATAAGTAGTGGTCTTTTGGAAACTGTTGATGTTGGAAGCAGATTCTATAGAGCTAGAACTAATGAACCAAACATAACGTTTATTTCTCATATGCAATTAGGGCCTCCACCAGAAGATAAGGTTAAGTATCCAAATCGCTTTACTAAAGCTGGAGAATCTGCTTTTTATGGTTCAACAGATGATGTAACTCCTATTATAGAGGTTCATGATAAGGCACCTTATGGGATAACTGTAAGTGTTTTTGAAACTACTATTCCATTAACAGTCATCAACTTTTATAAGTTTGCGAAAGACTGTAAACAAGTAAGGTCTCTGTTTGAAGATGACTTCTATATCAAAAAGTTTTTAGAGTATTTCGTAATAAATATAGTAGCTCCAGCGGATGAAAAGGACTCAACAAGCTATATCCCTACTCAAGAGGCAGTACAGTTTTTTAAGAAAGATCTCCAAGAAAAGTATGGGATTTTAATCAATGGTCTTATATACCCAAGCTCGAAAAATGTAAGACACACAGCTAATTGCATTCTTTTTTTTAATAATTTCGATTGCACGGATGATGAAAAAAATGAACAAAAACCTTTAAAACTACTCATGAAAGAAACTGTAAATTATCCACCAGACTATTGGACAGAAGCTTTAAAGGAAAAACAACACATAACATTTTCGTTCAATACAAACAAAATAAAACCTGAACTGTAATTACCCGTTATCCTTAGGAATAGAGAATCTAAATATTAAGCGGAGTGTTAAATTTCCGGATAAACTTTTTCTCATCAGGCCACTTACAGTTATTTATAAACGCTACTTCAGATTTGGTTCCAAAGTAGCGTTTTAATTTATATGTTCTATTTAAAGATGAGAATATCAATAAGCACCGAATACTTATTCAGGCGCTACTCATACTCAAAGAGTTTTTGAACCTTTTTTTCCATAGGAAGCATCTTTTGTTGTGCAGTAGAATGCGGCTCTTTGCAGTCTTTTAGCATCAAATTCAAAATCGTGGTTGGTAATGTCAATATTGTGTTGCATGATTTTTATAAGTGCTTTTATATAGCAATAAATATACTTTAAATTTTTAAACAACAATGTTAAAATATTCATAACACTTATAAACATTACGCGTTACGCGCTTTTAAGGGGTAATTACATGCTCACAATTGAGGGATATTTATCAGAAGTTTACAGTGATTTTTCTGAATACATCAATGACAATCCATGTTTATGTAAGCTGAAAACGGTAAATTATAACTTGGATTCATGGCCGGATTATAGTGATTTTCATGTTCAGCAGTTATATTTGTTAAGATATGCTTTTATTTATGCCTTTGAATATAAGCAGATGTATTTAGAAGTATTATCTCGGATGATCAATCTTGATGATGGCCTTATAATTTTATCCATAGGCTGTGGTTCAGGAATTGATTTTTGGTCTGCTGTAGCAGCTGTTCAAGATAAGCAGTTGCGTGATTTTTCGATATCATATTATGGGCTGGATGAAATCGACTGGGCATATACAATAAAATCAGAGGCAAGCTATAAAGCAAAGTATATGATTAAGGATGCTGTAAAGTTATTTCAGAAGACAAAAACTTTTCCACATAATGTTTTTATGTTCCCCAAATCAATAGCAGAGTTTACAATTTCCGATTTTTCTGAGATGTGCGATTCCTTGAAAGAAAAAACTATCGAAAAAGATCAATTACACGTTATAATATCTTTGCGATCCAATGATTTGGGAATGGAAGCAGATATGGAAAGAACGAAACTTATAATTTCTGCATTGAAAAGACAGGGATTCACAACTAAAGATATGTATTCTACATATACTCATTTTAGAAACAAGACTAGAGGAATTCGTGCTTATGACGGCAATTTTATATATCCTAATGAAGCAAAAGAACTAATAAATGATTTGAATCAAAAATGTGAACAATATTTATACAAATTAGATAATTGTGAAAGTGATTGCAAACCACTTTTAACAAGAAGTCCCGCATTTACCCCTAGTATTATTAGGTATCAGATTTTATCCTTTGAAAGGAGATAATTATGATTTTAAGCGTAAGCAGAAGAACTGATATACCATCATATTATTCAGAATGGTTTTTTAATAGAATCAAAGAGGGCTTTGTTCTTGTAAGAAATCCTATGAATCACAATCAAATAAGCCGAGTATCTTTATCTCCTGATGTAATTGATTGTATTGTTTTTTGGAGTAAAAATCCAAAACCAATGATTGAAAGACTCGATGAATTAAAAGATTATCATTATTACTTTCAATTTACGTTAAATTCGTATGCTCAAGATATAGAGGCTGGTCTGCCCCAAAAGGCTGAAATCATTGATACTTTCAAAAGATTATGTGATGTTATCGGTCCTGAAAGAATAATATGGAGATATGATCCTATCCTTTTAAATTTAAAATATACAAAAAACTATCATGAAGAAAACTTTGAGAAAATTGCTCAGCGGCTTAGAGGGTATACAAAAAAAGTGACAATTAGTTTTATCGATTTTTATTCTAAGATTGCCAACAACGTTGCGGTTCTTGAGATAAAAGAAATGGATACAAAAGAAAAACTTCACATAGCAGAGAGATTCTCTATTATCGCTAAAAGATACAATCTTTCTATCGATACCTGCGCTGAAGATATTGACCTCTCCAAATTTGAGATAGAGCACGCGTGTTGTATTGATAATCGCTTAATTGAAAAAATCATTGGTTACCGATTAGACGTAGAAAAGGACAAAAATCAACGTTCGGAATGCGGCTGTGTAGCCAGTGTAGACATTGGTGTTTATAATTCATGTTTAAATGAATGTCTTTACTGTTATGCAAACTACAGTAAAGCTACTGTTTTAGCAAATAGCAATAAGCATAATCCTAATTCACCTCTTCTTATCGGAGAATTAAATGCCGAGGATAAGATTAATGACAGAATAGGAAAAAGCAATAAGATTATTCAACAGTCACTTTTTGATTAACTATAACTAATCTAAACATATAGTACGTGTTTAGATTTAAGAACAATTATAAATAGAATATATAAGTTTACCGCTACTTTGGAACTAAATCCGAGGTGGCGTTTTTTTATGAAATGGAGGTGAACACATGACAAAACGGTTTGAGAATGTAAATGTACTCGAAACGCTCCGAAAAATCATGCTGCACAACACCGAGCATTACCAATCGGATTTTGAATATGACATTGCAAGGCTGCAAAAAGCTGCAGAGGACAGCCGTGGCAGCCGGAATTTCTTGTGGCTGTCCCGTGGATTCGGCACCTGGTGTTTTGAGGAACGGGACGTGTATATCCGCAATACCCACGCATTCAACACCTGGGACTATAATAAATTTTCCAACGAAAACGTCAAAGCCTTCGCGGTGGAGATCGAAGCCTTGCAGGACAAAGCTGTTATCGGCCATGTCTTTGAGCTGGACTACAAAGCGCATATCGAGGATGTGCGGAAAAGCTGCTTCAATGCACAATCAATTGTGGTGGCTTCAAGGCATCCCGATGGAAACGGCAGGTGCATCCGAAGTTTTAATGTAGATGAGTACAACAACAACTGGTACAGCATCGGCCAGCGTTACGGCGAGATTGAAACCCTGCGCTATGAGGTGGATGATGAACAGCGGTTGCAAGATGTTTTATGCAAAGCAAGGCAAATACGGATAATAAATTCTGTCGCGGGAAACTTGGATGAATACATTGCCGCAATGGTGAAGGAGCGTTTCCGCACCTATGGCTACACCCAGGATGATATGGTATTCACCACTCCCGGAGACGCTTTTGACGCACTGGAGCATAAGGTCCCCATCTACATGTTGTCTAAAGACAACACAAGGGAGCCTGTCATCAGCACTGACGAAATCAGCTATCATATTTTTCATAAGGGTATTTTCGGCATGGCGCCGGAGGACAAACGGCTGCTGGAATACTTGATAGCTCTGCCTGAGAACCGGGCGGAGCTTTTTAACCGGACAGAGTTAAATCAGATTTACACCCTTGCCATTGCTGCCGGACAGTCGGGGGAACTGGACAAAGCTGCCCTTGAAACCATAGAAACTATCGTGCATAAGCTGGATAGCGTACTTCCTGCCCCGCTTGATGCTGCGGAAAATGTGCGGGAGTTGTATGAAGAACTGGAGGTGTGACAGCAGCCTATGGTACAAACGGCGATGAAAACTCTCCATTTCACAGAAGAACAAATCGAACAGGCCAACCGGGTCAACTTGGTAGAGCTTGCACAACAGCATGGCTTCAAGCTGGAAAATGGAGGACGCAAGGCCCTCCATGCCCATAATTCCGGCGGGTTATATATCTTCAAAGACAGCAACCGCTTTTACCACTGGGGCTCTGATTCAAAGGGTGGAGCCATTGATTTTGTGATGAGATACAGCTGCAAGACCTTTGCCGAGGCTGTGGCACAGTTGATTGGAGAAAATTATGAGCCATATCTCAGGGAGAGTACCCATTATATAAAGGAAGAAAAAGGTCCGCTGCTATTGCCTGAAAAAGCACAGAATTTCAAACGCGTCT
The DNA here is from genome assembly GCA_012027035.1 of Ruminiclostridium sp. Taxonomy (GTDB): domain Bacteria; phylum Bacillota; class Clostridia; order Acetivibrionales; family DTU013; genus MnB-11. Next base: position 10,197 of record VEPD01000253.1, read on the forward strand.
ATTGGTATCTCATTTCTGTGCGTGGCATTGAGCCGGAAATCATCAGCTACTTTATGAATGTCAAAATGCTCTACCAGGAGGCTAAATACGGCAACTGTGTATTTATCGGTTATAACGCGGACGGAACACCAAAATACTGCGCTATGCGGTCGTCAAATGAAAAAAGCGGCTTCAAAATGGACGCCGAGAACTCTGATAAAAGCTATCCTTTTTACAATGAAGGAAAAAGCAATTTATTGATTGTCAATGAAAGTCCCATAGATTTAATGAGCCATGCTACACTTGCCAAAATTTTTTACGGTAAGGATTGGAAAGAGGATCACCGCATATCTCTTGGCTGTCTGTGGGACGGTGCTCTTGAACGCTATCTGCAAAGTCATCCAGACATTAAGCGGATCGTTTTTGCGGTAGATAACGACTACCTCTCCCGCAGCAAGGACGGAGTGTTTACTAATTGGGGACAGCAGGCGGCTGCCAAATGGTGCGGCAAGTATGGCAAGAAAGGCTATGAATGTGCCGTACACCGGCCTCATCTAAAGGACTTCAACAAGGATTTGACCGAAATGCGCAAAGGCAGAACGCCGAAGGATTTAGACAGTCAGCGGGCAACCGAGCTTCAGGCCGAGTTTGAAAAGGTTGCAGTAGAGGAACCGCTCGATGAACAGGAGGATGAATATGAGCGTTGAGGGCGTCCCCCTTCCATTTCTTTTCTGCCTGCGTTAGCGCCGAGATATGAGTATGATAATGAAGAAAATGGCCAAAACAGGAGCAGTAACTTTTTTAGGAAGATACATTGCTTTCACAGACACATGCATTGCTTTCATGGGAACAATTGATATAATACGGTATAATATATTGAACATGGCTGTTACCAGCAAACACGTAAGGGGTGTTGACATATGGAACCTAAATACCGCATGACGGTTGAGCAAAACATTTTCGTTGCGAGACGGAATATTATTGATTATATATGGAAAAGCGCAAAATTAGAGGGTCTGGCAGTGACATACCCTGATACGGAGGCCATCTATAACGGAATGGGTGTTTCCGGCGTAAGGGTATCCGATATTATCGCGGTTAACAATCTAAAGCATGCTTGGCAGTTTGTTTTGGAAAATCTAAGCTACCCGATAGACTATCCGTATAACTGCAAAATAAACCAACTGGTGGGCGGTAACAACCTTATCACTAATGCCGGATTTTTGAGGAATGTTCCTGTAACCAAAGGCGGTACATCATGGCGGTCTGACATACCCATCGAGCCGCAAATCGAAGAAGAACTGTCAGGGATTCATCATATCGAAAATCCTACGGACAGGGCAATCACATTAATGCTATATCTTATGAGGAAGAAGATGTTTCTTGACGGAAACAAACGGACATCCATGCTTGCGGGCAATCAGGTGATGATTTCGTCCGGCTGCGGTGTCATTTCCGTTCCTATAGATCAGCAGAAGGATTTTACAACCATGATTGTGCAATTCTATGAGTCGGATGATATGGAGCCGCTGAAAGCCTTTGTGTATGACTACTGTATCGATGGAATTTCGTTTGAGCCTGTGGCAGAATTAGAAACGCATTTTGAGAACGATTATGAAAACGAGGACGATGAAGATTTGGAACAATAATCAAAACATGATGAAGGCGTTGCGAGAAAGTAACGCCTATTTTTTTTGCTCTGTCGTATAGGCGGAGCTTTTTCTTTAAAACCGAAATTCTATATGCTCATCGTAAGGCAAATAAGGTTTAAAATACTTTTCTTTCATCCGAACAAAAACCGCCCCGCAGGGTGCCCCGTACCTAAAGGACACGGCGAAGCCTACCCTTTAGGTTAAGGCAGGAATAGATTTGTGAAACAAATCGTCAAAACGGCTTGCCGACAGTGTCGGCAACGTTGTTAAAACCCTATTTATATTGTTAGTTTTTTGTTAAAGCGAAAGGATGTTTCCATGGAACGCTGGCAGATGGTACAGCGCCAGAATCTCCCGCTTGAAGCAAAGATAATATTAACAGAGAAAAGAATCCGTGAGTGGGTGGATTACTATGGCATTTACGGAACCTATGTGAGTTTCTCCGGCGGCTAGGATTCCAGCGTTCTTTTGGATATTTGCCGCCGTTTGTATCCGTCCATGACAGGGGTGTTTTGCGATACAGGTCTGGAGTATCCCGAAGTGCGGGAGCATGTAAAGCAGACACCCAACGTGGAATGGCTGAAACCTAAAATCCCTTTTAAGGAAGTTTTGCAGAAATACGGCTATCCCATCATCTCAAAGGAGTATGCCGACTATATCCACCGATTGCAGCGGTCGCCGGACAATGAAGCGGTCTGGAATAAAGTGATTAATGGGATCTGTGTCAGCGGACGGCTTACCAGCTTTAAACTTCCGCAGAAGTGGCATTATCTTATTGACAGCGGGATAAAAATAAGCGCGGACTGCTGCGGAGTAATGAAAAAATCACCCCTGAAATCCTTTGAGAAGAAAAATAAAGTATTTCCCATCATAGGTGTGATGGCTGCTGAGAGCAAGCGCAGGGAACAAAATTACTTGAAAGACGGCTGCAATGCCTTCAAGCTAAAACGACCTCAATCCCGCCCCATCGCCATATGGACGGAGCAGGATATTTTACAGTACATCGTCATTGAAAAGCTGCCCATTGCCAAATGTTACGGCGAAGTCGTACCGGCAAGCGGGCAGATTTCTTTATTTGACCCTCCTATGCTTGAAACGACCTTGTGCAAGCGTACCGGTTGTGTCTTCTGCGGTTTCGGTTGCCATCTGGAGAAGGAGCCCAACCGCTTTCAGCTTCTGAAAGTGACCCATCCCAGGCTGTGGGAGTATTGCATGAGGCCGATGGAAATGGGCGGGCTGGGCATGAAGCCGGTACTGCTTGCCTACGGTGTAAAAATCGAATGAAGGAGCATATATATTATGGAAAAGGATATTGCATTTAAGCAAAGAGATTATGAAAGAGCTTCCCGGCTTTTAGGGGAGCTCTTTGAAGTTGATTCGGATATTACGGAACAGATTAACTGTTGCATTCGGCGTTATGGAATCGGTAGATTTTTTAAAAATCTTGAAACCTTCGATTTTTCGGAGGATGTGGTTGAAAAATTGAAGGCTGTCAGAATGGTGTTGTTCGGAATGGGCGAAGAAGCAGCGACAGATAGGCAAAAGTTTGAAAATCCAGAAGGGGGTACGGGGCTGTGAAGAAAAACTATGACGAGCCATACGCCTCCAGCTTCATAAAAGGCATCACCCACCTCACGGGGATTTCAGAAAGCAAGCTAAAAAAATATGCCACCGAAAACAATCTCTTTAATGTGCTGGAGCATCCCAATACCATTAACCCTAACAAACAGGAGCTTGAAAAAATTCATGTTTTAAATGAGTTTATCTCTATATATAAAGTTCTTAAGCTACAGGAAAATGAAAATAAGTTTGTATTTAATTCCCAAAAAGTAGCTGGAGAATACTTTGTATCCCTGTTGGGCGGTATCAAGGACAGAGAAAAATTTATGGCTGCTTTTCTGGATTCCGGACACAACATTATTGAGACAAGGACCTTCTCCGAGGGGACCGTTACAGAAGCAGTTGTTTATCCGAGAGCAATACTCAAAGCCGCCCTTGATTGTGATTGCAGGGCTATCCTCCTGGCACACAATCATCCAGGAAGAAATCTTTCTCCGTCCATCCAGGATCGGGATCTCACCGAAACACTTGTATCCATTTTTACGCCACTCCATATCAGCGTATTGGACCATATCATTGTCGCCGACACGAAATTTTACTCAATGTTGGAGCAGGGCACTTTACCGCAGCCATCCAGGAATGTAAGCTATAACGCGATCCCTCTGGATGACAGTAAGGCGGCTGAGGAAGATGAAGCAACCTTTGAGACGGACATTTCGGATTTTAACGAAATGGACCTGAACGATTTTGATTTTATAGAAGTGGACTGTCAGGAGGATGAAGATGAATGGGAGCTTTGATTGACGATTAAACAGAGAGGAGCGTGCCTTATGGCAAAAGCCGATAAACAGCAGGATGAAAAAATTACCACGTCCATCTATCTTACAAAGCAGATGTGTGACGAAATTGATAAAAAGGCTGACAGAGAGCATATTTCACGCAACGAGCAAA
>VEPD01000412.1 GCA_012027035.1 Ruminiclostridium sp.
CCATTTTTTCTATACTTACGGTCATTCTTTTTTTTACTCACATCCTTGCATATAATATTATTACCAGTATGACGCCAAGCAGACTGCCTGCATTTACCCTTAAAGCAAATTCAAAGCCCAGACTGATTACATGAGTATCAAAAAGGGGATTCTTTGAAAAGGCAATAAGCTCCCTGTAACCATTGGCTCCACCCAGACTTACCCATGCAAAGCTTGGACTCTGAGCCAGTATACCGCCTGCAACACCGCCAATCAAAGCTCCTGCCAGAATCAACAGCAGCAAGACCCAGGGACTTTTTCTGTTGCGCAATCCAACACCCCCTATCGGCTATCTAATTATTTTATTTTTCAGACGACCAATACTACAGCGGCAAATTTCATTATAATATCGGCATTCATGCACCTTGCAGAATTAGTGCAAACGCTTCAATGCTACAATTCTGCAAGGATTATTTGGTAATTGCCACTGTAGTACCCAAGACCGCCTCTATTTCAAAAGGGGACATTCCCTCCTTATATGGATTACCCTCAACTCAGAGGGTGTGTCCCCTCTCCTTATATAATCTTATCATATTATTCGATTGGTATGTAATATAAATAAGGTTACTTTATTTTTTGTATACAATTTTCCTATAAAATAAAATGTTTATCGCTGCCTGCGTCCAGGTTTATAAACCTTCCCTCCACTACGTCAACCAGTCCTCTGTCCGTCAATCTAAGTTCAGGTATCACTGTAAGTGCCAAAAAGGATAGTGTCATAAAGGGATCCATTCCATCAGGTATTCCCATTTTGTGTGCAATTTCAAGCATTTCACCCAGTATGGAATATACCTCCTGATAAGTTTTAACTGATATAAGTCCCGCTATTTTCAACGGAAGCGTCTTAATAGCCCTACCGCCTGAACATATGGTAATACCGCCGCCATTCCCATTTATCCCGTTAATGGCTGCAAGCATGTCTTCATCATTATCACCGGCAACAATAATATTATGTGAATCGTGTGAAATGGTAGAAGCAATGGCGCCTTCTCTAAGCCCGAATTTGTCAAGCAAGCCGAGACCTATCCGCCCTGAGGCTTTATGGCGCTCGATGACAGCCAATTTTACAGGGTCATTCGGAGTAATGCGCTTGAATTCGCCTTTTTCGACGCTTACTTTTTTAATGGTTTTTCTTGTAACAATACTTCCATGTACTATTTCGATAACATTCACAAAAGGATTTCCGATTTTAATTTTGAACATATCTGCGGTTACAACTTTTATATTTATAGTATTTTCGATGTTTTGCGGGATAATCATGTTATCCGGGCTGCCGCTTTTAGCGGTGACAGGCCTGCCTTTCCGGTAAACGCTGTGGATCTTGAATTCTTCAAGGCTATCCAGAATTACAATATCAGCAAGATAACCGGGCGCTATTGCCCCTCTGTCCCTTAAGCCATAGCATTCGGCAGTGTTAAGGGTCGCCATTGTAATAGCGCTTACCGGATCAATGCCATTTCTCACGGCTAGCCTTACATTGTTGTCGATGTGGCCGTGTTCAACGATATCCTCCAACTGGCGGTCATCGGTACAAAACAGGCACCTTCGCAGGTTATTGGGATTCACAGCCTTAACAAGAGCCGGAAGATCCCTGGCTGCCGAGCCCTCCCTGATCAATATGTAAAATCCCAGACGCAGCTTTTCCAGCATTTCATCTGCTCCGGAACACTCATGTTCCGTTCTGATTCCTGCCGCGGCATATGCATTTAAGTCAATACCTGTCAGGCCGGGTGCATGGCCGTCTATGATTTTTCCGGAAAAAAGCTTGATTTTTTGCATTAAATCCTGACTTCCGGAAACAATTCCCTGAAAATCCATTACTTCTCCAAGCCCAAGTACTCTGGCGTCATTATAGAGTTTCTCCATATCATTTATACTGAAAATTGCGCCAGAATCGTCAAAAGATGTAGCAGGCACACAGGAAGGAAGCATTATAAATACGTCAAGCAGAATGTCTCTGGTGTTGTCAAGAAGGAACCTCACACCTGCCAGACCTGCAACATTGGCTATTTCATGAGGATCCGCAATTACCGTTGTAGTACCTCTTGGTACTACCGCCCTGGCAAATTCGGAAGGCATAACCATAGACGATTCCAGATGCATATGAGCGTCAATGAGGCCGGGCACAGCATATCTTCCATCAAGGTCGATTTCTTCCAGCCCTTCGTAATGCCCGATTCCAGCTATCATTTCTCCTGCTATGGCAATATCGCTTTTACATACATCATGGGTAAATACATTTACAATTTCGGCGTTTTTCAAGACAAGCCCGCTTTTTTTCCTGCCGGCTGCAATATCTACCAATTCATTGGCATCATATGTCATAACGCACCTCTAAATAATATAATAACATACCGGGGCAAAGCTGCAAGGAGTCAGAACCCGGAATCTTGTGAAAACTTCCCGACCGACCACACATAGTATGCAATTAATTATTTTGTAACATATAAGTAGGATAATGTGAATTAGCGGGTGATGTGTGGACATGGCTGCAAAGTTATGCATCAGGTTCCGTCATTGACAGGCTGTAATGTCCTGTCTCACTCCAATGCGGGCG
>VEPD01000136.1 GCA_012027035.1 Ruminiclostridium sp.
AAGGAAGAGACTCCATCGAAAAATCTTCCCATACTGGATGTGCTATAGACATTTATCTTTTTATCCATCATTTTATATAGATTTTTTACTTGATCTTCAGATATGGAGCTTAAAAATCCAAAGCTTTTCAAATCTATTTCTCTATTCAGGCCATATAAAAATGCCAGGGCGCATCTGTACACCTCGTCGGCACATTTGTCTCCGCCGGGAAGATAAAAATAATCAAGATGACCTCTCCTCAAAAAGTCTTTTTTTGAAACGATTCCCGCCTCACAACCCCATATCGCTCCGTCTGTTCCGAATCCTGTCCCGTCCATCGATATTCCGATTGCGGGACCTGGCAATCCGTTTTCAACAAGAGTACTTACCAGATGAGCATGGTGATGCTGAACCTCAACTACAGGAATACCGGTAAAATTTTCTTTTGCAAACCGTGCTGACATATAAAGAGGGTGGCTGTCACATGCAACAACTTCCGGGACCAGTTTAAACATTCTTTGAAATTCTGCAATTGTATGCTTAAAAAAATCAAAGGTTTCGGAGTTTTTCAAGTCGCCTGTATGCGGTCCTATAAACACATTTTCTCCCCTATTAATTGCAAATGTGTTATTAAGCTCGCCGCCTACAGCCAGAATCGTTTTTGTAAGTCCCGGAACTTTTAACATTCAAGGCACAAAGCCTCTTGCGCGTCTGATTGCCTGGGATTTACCGTTTATCACTTTATATACGGAATCATCAACTCTGTTTTTGATTTTTCTATTATGCTTGATTATAAAATCAGAAATCTTTGAAATCTTTTGCTTAGCCTCTTCATCATCTATAATGATCGGCGTGTCGGAAATATTCGCACTGGTCATAACAAGTACTTTAAAGCAGCGCATTAGCAGTATGTGCAGCGGAGTGTAGGGAAGCATTACACCCATAAAATTATTATCCGTGGACACCTGACCGGCCAGATTGGTATTTTGCCTTCTTTCCAGCAGCACAATAGGATTTTTCGGGCTGAGGACCAATTGTTGTTCTGCCTCAGACATATAACAATACTCTTTTACGACTTCCATGTCTCTGCACATCACTGCAAAAGGCTTTGCTTCTCTTAATTTCCGCTGCCGCAGCTGCGTTACAGCTTGATTGTCGGTTGCATCACAGCAAAGCAGGTAACCGCCAAGCCCTTTTAATGCAATAATCTTACCTTCAGCAATTCTTTTTGCAGCAAAATCAATAGGGTCGGCAGCCTTTTCGAAAGCCTGTAAACCGGTATTAAATAAAAAAAGCTGCGGACCGCAGGCAGGACAAGCGTTCGGCTGACTATGGAAACGCCTGTTATCCGGATCATCATATTCTGCCTGACACTCTTTACACATGGTAAACTCGTCCATCACGGTATTCACCCTGTCATAGGGGATATCCGTCATTACCGAATACCTTGGACCGCAGTATGTACAGGTTGTGAAAGAATATTCAAAACGTCTGCTCCTTTCATCAAGGATATCTTTTTTACAGTCGCTGCAAATAGATAGATCGGCAGAAACAAAAATTTCATTGGCTTCATCTTTTTCACTTTTTTCTATTGAAAATCCGGATAATCCAAGAGGTGCTGCTTCTGTGATATCAATACGGTCAATCATTGATATATCCGGCTTTTCCTTATTAACCAGGTCAATAAATTTATTTAAAGTTTGTTTTTCAGCTTCAATAAAAACTGAAACGCCCTTTGAGGTATTTGAAACATACCCTGAAAGTGAGAGCTGATTTGCAAGCTTGTATATGAAAGGCCTGAACCCCACTCCCTGTACAATACCGTAAATGTCTATCGTGTAAGCTTTCCAGGTCATTTGAACATCTTGTCCCCTATCCAGTTTAAAAGCGCTTTTATCCCATCCTGCGTACGGCATGAGATTTCAAAAACAGGTACATTATCATTAAGCAAGCATATTCCTTTATAAAAGCTGTCTTTATCAAAATCAATATAGGGCAGCAGGTCGGTTTTATTAAGCACAACTATGTCGGCAGCCTCAAACATCGAAATATATTTATGAGGCTTGTCATGCCCTTCAGGTACGCTGGCAATCACCATTTTAATACTTTCACCAAGATCAAAAGCCGAAGGGCATACCAGATTTCCCACATTTTCAATAAACAGCAATGAATTTTCCCTGAGTTTAAGATCGCGCACCGCAAGCTTGATCATATTTGCATCCAGATGGCACCCGCCCGAAGTGTTTATTTGGACTACAGGTACGCCTGTTTTTTCAATCTTTTCAGCATCAATGCTGGAAGCAATGTCTCCCTCAATAACACCTATGCCGGCTATATCTTTCAAGGCCTCGATTATTTTCAAAATCACGCTGGTTTTTCCGGCCCCCGGGGAAGCCATTATATTAAAGGCGGTGATATGATTTTGCTTAAAAAATTCTCTGTTCTCATTAGCCGTTTTTTCATTTGCATACATTATATTTTTCATAACCTTTATTTCCATGGGCAATCTCCCTTCATAAATTTTCTACTCAATCTCCATACTTTCTATATAGAATTCGTTTCCTGAATTCCCGGTCGCTATGCAAGGCCCATTGCAGTTTATACATTCAAAAGTATTACCTTGTTTATGGAATTTCTGTCCGCACACCTTGCACTGCAGCTCAATTGGTTGTTTTTTAATAACCAATGCCGCATTTTCCAAAATAGAACCTTCACTCAGCAAATTAAAATACACCAGAACAGATTCATCTGAGAAAGGGGATAATTCACCGATAACCAGAGTTATTTCCTTTATACTTTTTGCCTCTGACTTTTTAGCTTCTTCAATGCAAATATCAATTATATTTTTGGTTATTGAATATTCATGCATTAAATGATTACTCCACCTGTTATGAGTTTAACGCCCATTTAAAAGATATCATATAAATTCAATTATTGGAATGTATTTATTATAATAAAAAATATACTATTATACTCATTTTAAAAGCATGTTCGTGCTGATATGTGTGAAAATATGCAATTGCCTGGTTTCTATGTTTTACAGTAACTATAATTGGGTAAAATTAGTTGGACGGAAGATATGGCTGCAAAATAAATGTGATAGCGGACAAGGTGCAGTAAGCACTGGTGAAAATATAACTTCCCATATAAATTTCTGAAAACGCAGTCCATTGCGGCCGGCATTTTCAGAAAAATGGGAAGTAATATTTTCAGTGC
>VEPD01000289.1 GCA_012027035.1 Ruminiclostridium sp.
AAAATCATTGTGCAGGCCCATGCAGATGCGGCCACACTCACCAGATCCGCCAATAGCGCCGCAACAAGGGTGAACCTGATATTCTTTATTCCTACTGAACCGAAGTAGACTGCAAGGGTATAAAAGATTGTCTCTGTTGAACCCATCATTGTAGACGCCGTTCTCCCTATAAAAGTATCCGGACCGTAAGTCTGAATCAATTCAGCCACCAGCGCAAGGGAGGCGCTTCCCGATACAGGGCGCATAAGAGCCAGAGGCATGGTCTCGGGAGGTACGCCCAGAATGTAAGCTACCGGCATAAAAACCTGAACAAGAAGCTCCAGGGCTCCGGATGCTTTAAATACCCCCACTGCTACCAATAAACCAACCAATGTGGGTATAATCCGTATGATGGTAGCAATACCTTCCTTTGCGCCCTCTACAAAGATGTCGTAAACTTTTACTTTTTTATAAATGCCAAAAACCAGTATTAATAAAAATATGACCGGAATGGCATATCCGGATAATAGACCAAGTCTCTCCATGTTACGCACCAATCCTGTAATTCTTTGCTTTGATAATGTTTTTCCTCTCATGTCTCTTGCGGAAACCACCGGTTCCGGTAAAAATCTTTACGGCAATTATTCCTGCAGCGGTTGCGCATATTGAAGCTATCCAGACAGCTGTAATTATTTCGGCGGGGTTGGCAGAGCCCGCATCCGTTCTGACAGCGATTATGGTAGATGGAATAAGCTGAACCGCTGCAGTATTCAACACAAGAAACATGCACATAGCGTCTGTAGCACGGCTTTTGTCAGGGTTAAGCTTCTGTAGCTCATTCATGGCCTTCAGCCCTAAAGGCGTTGCAGCATTGCCAAGCCCCAAAAAGTTAGCGGAAAGATTCATGACAATAGCTCCCATGGCCGGATGATTCCTGGGTATGCCCGGAAATAATATTCTTAACAAAGGCCTGAAAAGCCTCGAAATAAATCTGATGCCGCCGCTTTTCTCAGCGATTGCCATGAGACCTGTCCACAAGCACATGATTCCAAGCAGTGCAATGGCAAGTTCAATTGCCTTTCCCGCCGAATCGACAGCTGCTCTTGTAACTTCTGAAATCCTTCCATTTATGATACCGAATATAAAACCTATGACAAGCATCCCTGCCCATATATAATTAAGCATATATCCTCCAAATGAACTAAGGGACTACTGATTTTCAAGCTGAACTACTATTAATTTATATGTCGGACTTCCGGAATTCTTGCATATATCAAGAAAATCAACTTCGTGTGTTCCCTGATTTCAAAATATCAACACCACTACCTGCAAATTGAAAATCCCACGGCATCAAGTCCTGCCGATTTTAGTCAGATGCAATTATGCTGAATGATTCTAAATCGATTTTTCTTTTACTATCAAAATAATAATTTCGCTATGTAAGAATTGTCGAATTAAGTCATTTCCGCCAAAAAAATTCCCAGTAAAAATATGGATTATTTACTATGAATTTTTGGTACGCGATTCGCATAATGCTTGTCTCTACGATTAGCGGGTTTTGCAGCAGTCACAGATAGCGGTTTTGGGTTAATGGCATATACTTACTGTTCTAAATTTTAACAATAATACCATAACATTATTTTGAATTTTTTAAAATTTATTGTTGACGATTACTGGAATTTATGGTATTCTTAAAAAGAAAACATTGTCGAATTTTGTTTGGGGAGGATAAGAATATGAAATCTACTGGTATAGTCAGAAAGGTTGATGAACTAGGAAGGGTTGTTCTTCCAATAGAATTAAGGAGAACGCTTGATATCGCAGAAAAGGATGCATTGGAGATTTATGTCGACGGTGCTACCATCATACTGAAGAAGTATGAGCCTGCATGTATCTTCTGCGGAGATGCCAAGGATGTTGCAGTTTACAAAGGCAAAAACATTTGCCCCAACTGCATGAAAGAACTCAAGAAATAATCACAAGGCAAAAAGAAAAGGTAAAAAGAAAAAATAGAAGGCACCATGAAGATGCTGTGTCTTCTATTTTTTTACTTTTTTGACTACTACTATGGATATTGTAGTACTATTCATCAAGAAGCGAGTTGTATATATCTCTTTTACTCATCCCTCTGTCTTCGGCCACCTTTTTCATAGCTTGCTTTTTATCCATTCCTGACTTCATATGAAATTCAAGATGCTCTTTTATGGTAAGCTCATCCCATTTTTTTCTGGCATTCTCAGCGGCACAGGCTTCATTGATTCCTTCCACCACCAGAACGAATTCTCCTCTTGGAGTCTCCCTTTCATACTTATCGACAGCCTCTTTGAGAGTACATCTGATAATTTCTTCAAATCTCTTGGTAAGCTCTCTTGCAAGGGCTATGCGCCTGTTCCCCCAAAATGCATACATGTCTTCCAACGTCTGTAAAAGTTTATGAGGAGCTTCGTAAAACACTATCGTACGCGTTTCCTCCTTTAAAGAATCCAATCTCATGGTACGACTTTTTTTATTGACCGGTAAAAATCCTTCAAATGCAAACCTGCCTGAAGAAAATCCTGATAATACCAGCCCCATTACAACCGCTGCCGGTCCGGGCGCCATAGTTACATTAATTCCGCGCTCAATAGCCAATCTGACCAGATCCTCTCCCGGGTCGGAAATCCCCGGCGATCCTGCATCGGAAACGAGGGCAATATCCTTACCTTCCAGCAGCTGGTTTATAAGAACACCGCCTTTTTCCTGCTTGTTATGTTCATAATAGCTTGTCAGGGGCTTTTTAACCTCAAAATAATTAAGCAGTTTTAAAGTCTGACGTGTATCTTCCGCTGCTATCAGATCAACCTCCCGAAGTATCCTTACAGCCCTTGCGGTCATATCTTCAAGATTACCTATCGGTGTAGCTACCAGATATAGAGTCCCTACGCCATTCAAACTTAATCCACCTCTCCTCTGCAATATATCTCATTTATTTCCCTGGAGTATCCACCGGTTTCATCATAAATATAAAGAGGTTCCAGAACCTTAAGTTGAGGTTTCCCGCCTCTCATACCCCTGACCAGCACCATATTTGGCTTTTTAAATGGCGCCGGATGCACAAACCTCAGATATTTCGGTTCCACCCCGTAGCTGCGCATAAGGAAAATGATATCTGCAAGCCGTTCAGGCCTGTGTACCATGGCAAACCTGCCTCCGGATACCAGCAGCCTGCTGCTGATGCTTATAACATCCTCCAGTGTGCACAACAATTCGTGTCTTGATACAGCCATTGTATCTGAAGGGTTAAGCAAGCCTCCACCCTTGTTCATGTATGGAGGATTTGTAACTACAGCATCGAATTTTGACTGTCCAAAAAGCTGCAGCGCGTTTTTTATATCTCCGCACACTATATCAAGTCTATTTTCAAGACCGTTTAACTTTACACTTCGCTCTGCCATTTCCGACATTCCGGACTGGATTTCAAGTCCGGTGACTGAAGCTGCCGCAGTTTTTGCTGCAATCAATACGGCTATGATACCTGTACCCGTGCCCAAATCCAGTACCCTGTCATTCTTTCTGATATCTGCAAAATTTGAAAGAAGCACCGCATCGGCTCCGAAACAGAAGCCGTTCTTTTTTTGTATCAGCTTTAATCCCTTGTATTGCAGATCGTCCACCCGTTCGCTATCCAAAATGCTTACATTCAATAAAACCACCCATCCTTCTGACACTAACAAAAAATTCCGGGGTTTTTAGTCCCGGAACTCCTGGTATAACGTTGAAAATTGAATTATTCCGGCTTGGGTGCATCTACCGGACATACATTGGCACAAGATCCGCATTCTGTGCAAGCGCCGGCATCAATTATATATTTGCTGTCACCGGCTGAAATACATGACACAGGGCACTCGGATTCACAGGCGCCGCAGCTTATACAGTCATCATTTATGAAATATGCCATCGTAAAGATACCTCCTCAAAGAATTTGTCAATAACTAAACCTTTACTATTTTACAACCAAAATTATAAAATGAAAACTTATTTTTCTAAATAAAAAGATTTTGGAATCACGGTTCTTTTACTTTTATTACATTAACACTATAGTAAAAAACTTCATGGTTTAATCTTCCAATTCCTTGAGGGCTTCAAAATCGAGATCTGACTCATCCCGGACGGCAACATCCTTGATGACTTTCACCTCATCCACTTTATAAACCCGCAAATCGGTTTCGTTTCCCTTGTCCAGCTTAACCTTTATTATTTCCTTAAGCAGGCTTGTATTCATTACTACGCCCTGACCATCAGGCGTCTCTACAATTGCGCCAATCTTGGGAGCTCTCTTTATTATTTGCTCATATGCATCCTGCTCATACTTCAAACAACACATTAATCTTCCGCAGGTACCGGATATTTTTGTAGGATTCAGAGAAAGCCCCTGTTCTTTTGCCATTTTAATGGAAACAGGCTGGAATTCACCAAGATATGAACTGCAGCAAAGCACTCTTCCGCAAACTCCGATACCGCCCATCATTTTTGATTCATCCCGAACGCCGATTTGCCTTAATTCAATCCTGGTTTTGAAAACAGCAGCAAGGTCCTTTACCAGTTCTCTGAAGTCAACACGGCCATCAGCAGTAAAGTAAAAAAGTATCTTATTGTTGTCAAAAGTATATTCCACATCAATTAGCTTCATCTCAAGATTGTGATCTTTTATTTTCTGAAGGCAGGTGGCAAAAGCTTCCTTTTCCTTTTTACCATTCTCCTGAGCGTGCTTCGTGTCCTCTTCCGAGGCTATTCTCATGACTTTTTTTAAGGGAGCTACAATTTCATCCTCAAGCACTTCCCTGTTTGAGATAACCGCTTCGCCGAATTCTATTCCCCTTGCAGTTTCAACTATTATGTTCATACCTGAATTTATATTAAACTCGTCAGGATCAAAGTAGTATACTTTCCCCGCCTTTTTGAACCTGACACCAACCACCTTCACCATGGAATTTATTCCTCCCGAAGCTTAATAAGCATTTGCTCAACAGCCAGTTGAAAATTGGCATTTTGCTTTATAGCCCGTCTGGCTGCTTCAATTTGTTCAATATCTGCCACAAGCTGCTGAGGCGAGTATTTTCGAGCATTATTAAATATAATATCTCTTTTGTCGGAATTAATCAATATTTTTTCGTTTTCGGTCTCTCCGGCAACCAGCATATCTCTGTAAAACATAGCCATCATATCCAGAATAACATTATAATCATCCCTGTTATCTTCAAAAAAGCTGAAGGTGGAGAAAATATCCGCCAAACCGGAATTCTTTATCCGGTTTACCAACTCAAAGGTCTTTTCCCTTAAGCCGATGAATTCCTCTGTCTCTATCAAATCAAGGGCGGTACCTATTATACCGTCTGCATAAGCCGCTGCGAATTCTATACCTCTGGCATCATTTCCGTATTTCTCCGCGATAACCTGTCTGACCTGGGCATTGGTATTTTTTTTAAAGCTGATCCTCCGGGCCCTGGAGCGAATGGTTTCAAGCAGCGATTCATAATTAGACGCCGTTAAGATGAGAACTACATAGGACGGCGGTTCCTCCAGAGTTTTCAGAAGACAGTTCTGGGCTTGCACAGTCATATTGTCAGCGTCTTCTATTATATACACCTTTCGCTTTGAATACATGGGCCTGATAGCCACGCTACCCTGTATTTCCCTAATTTCATCGCCTCCAATGCTTGTCCCTTCAGCCTTAATGAGGCGAAAATCAGGATTGGCCCCGCTTATGAAAAGCCTGCAGGCTTGACAAACACCGCACGGGTCGGAAATATCGGCGGCATTGCAAATCAACATTCCGGCAAATATGCCGGCAACCGTCTTTTTACCGATACCGGCAGTGCCGCTGAAAACGTATGCATGCCCGATTCTACCATATTTCATGTCATTTTCAAGACTCCTGATTACTTCCTCCTGCCCTATGACTCCACTAAATCCCATAAACTAAATGACCTTTCAAAAGGGAACATGTGTCCCCTATCCTTTAAAGTATCATATCCAATATCAAACCTCTGATATCGTCCATCCTTTTCAACAAACTTATATTGTCTCTTTCCCCATCCATCACATCATGTGCGAGATTTTCCACCTCTTCGTTTATCTTCCTGACGAGGGCATAGACCTTATGCCTCCCTTTTCTGTCAAGAAGGCTACGTTTGGAAAACTTCACCGACTTTCCCAAAGTACTGTCCAGAAATTCGGAAATTAATTTTTTATAAGCTCTGAACTCCCTCACATCAACTTTTTTACATAATTTCTCACCCTGCTTGATAATATCATCAACCAGGGCCTCCAGGTGCTGCTCATAGTTATTCCCCTCCGCCCTGGCGAGCTGGCTCCGGAAATCCGTCTCTTTACCTGCCGATACTCTTTTCCCTTCTTTAACAGGCAAATTTGGAACTCCTGAAGGATTTTTCTCCAGATCAGTAACCTTCAAAACTACCTCCTAAAACTATAGCGCCAGTTTCATTACCATGCCATCATACTTTTTCAAAGCGCTCCACATCCAGGACAAAAATAGTAGCTCCACCCACAATAACTTCCACCGGATAGGGTATAAACATGCCCCCCATTCCATTCGGCGTCATGGATGAGTTTATAACTTGCTTTCTGCTTTTGGATTTCTTTTTGATAATATCGAGTACCGAGTCAATATTGCTTTCTTCCACACCAACCAGTAACGTAGTATTTCCCGATTTGAGAAAGCCTCCGGTGGAGCACAGCTTTGTGACACTGAAACCGCCTTTGTTCAGTTCATCCATCACTTTTGGGCCATCCTCATCATGGACAATAGCAAACACCAATTTCATAACAATACCTCCCCCACATACCATAAAGTCAATCTATATTTTCCAAAAACAAGTTATTTAATGCCATAACGAAGTTTAACTAATAGATTATACTTTCCAACACTCGCCTTACATCCTCCCATATGGCCTCAACAGACCTATTGCTGTCGATTTTTTTTATTCTGTCCGGATACTTTTCTGCAAGCTTGACATACCCATTATGAACTCTTTTGTGAAATTCCATCTTCTCATTCTCTATTCTGTCTGTTACCGTTGATGCCACTCTTCGTCCAAGTGCCAGTTCAGGGTTCAGGTCAAAAAAGAAGGTTATGTCAGGCATTATGCCCTCTATTATAAAATTATTTATATTTTCCAGCAAACCAGGTTCAACGCCCCTGCCAAATCCCTGATATGCATATGTGGAATCTATGAAACGGTCGCATATTACTATTCTCCCATGCTCTAATGCAGGCCTGACGATTTCAGCCATCAATTGGGCTCTGGAGGCCGAATAAAGGAGTATTTCCGTCTTAAAGCACATCTCAGTGTATTCAGGATCCAGGACTATATTCCTTATCTGTTCACTGATTCTGGTCCCCCCAGGCTCCCTGACCGTTATCGCTTCACACCCGATAGACCGGACAAATTCACAAATCAAGCCCATTTGCGTAGTTTTCCCGGACCCGTCAGTACCCTCAACGGTAATAAACAACCCCCGCTTCATTTTATGCCACGCCTTTCCCAAACTGAATATGAAACTAATTACCTATATTATATCACACTAAGCTATAACATTAATCTCTAATTTATCCTTTAGTCCGTCTATACTGCCTCCTGCCTGTATAATGCCGCAAATATGCTCAAGGACAGCGGGGAAAATAACCTCTCCGGGGCAAACAACAGGGATGCCCGGGGGATAAGGGGCAATTATACCCTTACTTATTCTGCCAGCTGCCTTATCCAATCCGACCCATTCTGACTTTGACTGCATTATGTCACAATATTCCAATTGCTGATCATGGCGGTAAATACTTTGTTTCAAATAGCCGTACATATGATTATGGTGGCCTGAGTGCGATGCCCCAAGCCTTTCCATGCATTCGAAAAGATATGATATGGTTTCAGGCGTATCCGCTATGGTAGCAATGCAGACGATATTGAACAAATCCGACATTTCAACTTGCAGGTTATACGTACGCCGCAATTCAATTTCCGATTCATAGCCTGTTATTCCGATATTTTCTGTATTTATTACAATTCTGGCAGGATCGGTCCTGAACTGTGCAATAGTATTATCATCTATAAGGATAAAGGCATCATTTTTGAGAAAAGCAGCCTTGCTCTTTTCTATTGAATCCACAAGCCTGCTTAACAACACATTACCTTCTTTTTGCATTATGCCCCTGGCTGCATCAAGGGAGGCCATTATTATGTATGACGGGCTTGAAGTCTGATAGACCGATAAATAGTATTCCAGCCTTTCCATATCTATCCGTTCCGACTTTACATGCAGATATGCCCCTTGTGTAAGGGCGGGCAGGGTCTTATGCGCACTTTGCACACATATATCCGCACCCGCATCCATAGCGCAAAGCGGAAATTTATTATTGAACCTGAAATGCGAACCATGAGCTTCATCAACTGCAAGGATTTTATTGTGTGAATGTACCACGGCAGCGATTTTTTCCACATCGCAGCATATCCCATAATAATTCGGCCTGGTCAGCAGAACCCCCGCAGCGTTTGGATTTGCCAGAAGTTTTTCTTCTACGCTCTCCGCCGTAATAGCTGTACTAATACCAAAACGGCTGTCATATTCCGGCATTATGTAAACTGGCTTGACTCCTGCCATCAGCATGCCGTTTATTACCGACTTATGACAGTCACGGGCAATTATCAAAGTATCTCCGGGTTTACACATCATGGAAACCATGGCATACACTCCACAAGTGGAACCATTGACCAAAAAAAAAGTCTTGTCGGAGCCAAATGCCTGGGCAGCCAGCTCCTGGGCCTGTTTTATTACACCTGTGGGATGGTGGAGGTTATCCATACCCGGAATTTCTGTAACATCCAAAAAAGCCAGTACCCTGGGGAATTCTTCAGGAAGCCCCTTACCCAGTTTATGCCCGGGCATGTGAAATGGGACAGTGCCCTTTGCGTAATATTCTTTTAAAGTATTATACAACGGTGTATTAAAATTATACATTCTTATCATATATTATCCTGAGACCTTCAAGTGTCAGAAGACCGTTTATTTCATTTATGGACTCCGCCTCGCTGGCAATGAATCTTGCCAATCCGCCCGTTGCAATTACCTTTATGTTTTCTTCTTTCATTTCTTTTTTTATTTTGCCTACTATATGGTTCACCTGACCGACATAACCATGGAATATACCGGCCTGCATGCTGACTGCCGTATTTCTGCCTATGGTGCTTTCCGGCTTTGCCAGATCTATCCTTGGAAGTTTTGCAGTTTTCTGGTATAATGCTTCGGCAGAAATCTTGATTCCGGGGCAAATCACGCCACCCAGGAATTCGCCTTTTGAATTAACGGCATTAAAAGTGGTCGCAGTGCCGAAATCCACAACAATCACAGGCCCCCCATACATTTCATAGGCCGCTACGGCATTCAC
>VEPD01000318.1 GCA_012027035.1 Ruminiclostridium sp.
CGCCCGCATTGGAGTGAGACAGGACATTACAGCCTGTCAATGACGGAACCTGATGCATAACTTTGCAGCCATGTCCACACATCACCCGCTAATTCACATAATCAAACTTTAACTTACTTGAACAAATCCGGATATACTGCTTTCGCCAAATCTTCTACAGCAAGAACAACATACTGGGAAATGGAACTCATATGCTGGAATGGTATAGTGATGAACTTTCCATTTACTATTGCCTTTACACTGGCAAGGCTCTTATCATTTTTCAGCATATCCTTCAGGCCTTCCAGTGTAACATTCTTATCATAATACCAGGACGGAAGCATGATAAGATCAGGGTTCCACTCAACCACACTCTCCTTGTTGATTTGCGGCCATCCTTCCAGGCCTGCCTTTGCTGCTGCATTGATTACTCCCGCTCTTTTGAAAATATCGTCCGTATTGGTCCCTATTCCGCTGGTAGTACCCGTTTCACTGTAGTCCAGCATTATAAGCTTATCTTCCTCCTTGAGGTTTTTAAGCTTATCTTCCACCGTCTTAAGCTTTTCATCCATCCATGCAACAAGCTCTTTTCCCTTACTGTCGGCTCCAACCACATGTGCGATTTCCAGTACTGTTTCCTTCTGCTCATCAATGCTGGAAGGCGTTTTGAAGACATATACGACAATTCCCGCGTCCCTCATCTGCTTTATAAAATTTGAATCCGCCCAGGAATCGACAAACATCAGATCAGGCTGCAAGGTAATGATTTTTTCTGCATCCTTTGATAAAAATACGTTGGGAACATTCTTAACCTCATCTGCAACATTGGATACGCTTTTGTCCAGTGCAAAAGGCGTTACTGAAGCAATCCTGCTTAAATCGATCATCCCAGCCAGCATCTCATCAGTTCCAAGGGTCAAAGATACGATTTTCTTCGGCTCTTTTTCGATTGTCATTTCAGTTCCGCCCGCATCAGTGACCTTAAGTGGAAAACCTGCACTACCAACTGCTTTTACATTTACCTGCCGTGCAGTCTTGTTCCCGCAGGCTGAAAATAGAGTGGTGACCATTAATATGGTTAAAACAATTGCAGTTATAGCTTTGAAGCTTTTCATAAATAAATCTTCTCCTTTGATTTTATTTTATTTTAGTTCTCAATACCTTTTCTGGCCGGTATCCCCTTTTCCATAGGATGCTTTACAGCTTTGATTTCAGAAACATAGTCGGCAAGCTCTACCAGCTCAGGCGGCGCATTCCGGCCTGTAAGCACAAGCTCAAAATTGTCCGGCTTGTCCTTGATAAACTGCACTACTTCATTCAAATCCACCATACCTGAACTGACAGCGCCCAAGATTTCATCCATTATAACCATATCCCATCCGCCGCAGATGGCAGCGTCAACGGCATAATTGAAAATGTCCTGCTGTATCCTCGCAGTTTGTCTTAATTCCGCTTCGTTCATATTCCATATGAACTTTTTTATTTCAGTGCCCCTGTAAAGCAAAAACCCCGGCTCCAGCTTTTTAAGCGTATGAATTTCTCCGGTGTCGGCTCCTTTAAGGAATTGAACCATCAACACCTTGAAGCCCCTGCCGTAAGCACGTATGCCAAGACCAATGGCAGCGGTGGTCTTACCTTTTCCATTACCTGTGTAAATATGGATCAAGCTCTTCATATGTATCCTGTTCTCCTTTCACGGAAAATGTGCTTCACTCATTACCATTCGACTTGGGGATTACTCCCCCTTCGTCAATCAAAAAGCCCCCCAACTCAAAGGTTAAGAGGCTCCAATATGCATTATGTAATGTTTCATCGACATTAAATGCACCCCCTATCTCTCGTAGAGTTACCGGTGTAACGATATGGACAGGTCTTCTGGCTCAAGTATCATCATTCTGCTGCGCCTTCCCGGTTTCCCAGTGGCAATGCGGCAGAACTCCTCTATTACAGCGGCGGGACCGCGTGGGATTTTTACCCACTTCCCTGTTCTTCAGCCTTAAATTCAACATATACTACAGTGAAAACTTCATTTTAACTGGTTTTATACGCCTTGCGGAAAAACCTGAAAAGTCCTAATATGCTATTTCTGCAAAGTTGATCCGTTAGTTTTCGCTGTAGTACCAGAGGCTGAAATCCATACCATATTCAGTTATAAATCAAGTCTACACTATCATATTCCCAATTTCAATGAATTTCATAATAATTTTAAAAATATTTGAGCAATATTTAACCAACCCAATATTTACGATACTTCAGGGGGGTCATCTGCTCCAGTGACTTGAAGGTCCTGATAAAATTGCTGATACTGCCGAAGCCTACCAGTCCCGCTATTTCTTCCACTGTGAAATCACCATCCTTGAGATGGCTCTTTGCTATGTTGATTCTGTACTTTAAAAGATACTCGTACGGACTATAGCCTGTAACTCTCTTGAACACTCTGGAAAAATGGAATTCACTGCAGCAGGCAGCTGAAGCCATATCCTTAAGTGAAATATTCTTTTCATAATTATTTTCTACAAACTCCAGGGATGATCTGATATTTTCATTGGGAAGCGCAAGCTTAAGCTGCTCTTTTTTTTGTGAATCTGAAACAAGAAGCTCAGACAGCATTTCCACTATCAGCCTTGACACGTTGACCTCAAGCTGAAAATCGTTATCTTTAACCTGCTCTATTATCTCGTTAAGGCATTTAAGCAAATTTGGCCTGCCATGCATGTCAATGACAGGGCCGAATCTGTCATATATCAAGTTAAAATACCCACTGCTTGTACTGCCGTTGAAATGAATCCATTTGAAATGCCAGAGCTCGGTTTTGTCAGTCCAGTATTCCTGATAATTATAGCAGTCCATAAGAAGCACCTGTCCCTCACCGGTTTCATAACTTCTGCCCCGGTATTTGGCATAACCCTTGCCTGAAATGGTATAGATGAGCAGGTAACTCCTGTAGCCCTCTCTTCTGGTATAATACTCACTGTTGCAAAAGAAATGTCCCAGAGTTTGCAGGTAAAAAAACGTCGATTTCGCAATCAGGCTGGGAGTATAATTATACGAAACCATGTTGGGCATGTTTACATTTCCGTCAACCCAGAATTTCTTCATATTCACCTCATATTAATGAGCAATATATTTATATTTTTAAGCAAATAATGATATTGTATGCCTTTATTTATAATAATATAATATAAACAGATTTAAGGCAAATATTTTATATAAACTAAAATATCAAGAGGAGATACATTTATGTCTATTACACCTTGCAGGCCAAAATGGAAAGGCGTCATGACCGACAGGGAAAGGTTCAACAATCAGATGCATTACAAGCCGGTTGACCGGAGCTTCAATATGGAGTTCGGATATTGGGAAGAGAATTATCGCGAATGGAGTATCTTTACAGAAAATAATATAACCAATGAGGACGAAGCCAATATTTTCTTTAATTTTGATGTAATCCATAGCATTGATGGAAACCGGTGGCTGAGCCCGGCATATGAAAATAAAGTCATAGAAGAGACTGATACCACAAAAATAATGATGAATGGCGACGGACTGCTTGCAGAAGTTCCCAGAGACGGTCATGATACTATACCTCATTATATAAAGGCCACTATTGTAACCCCGGAGGATTGGAAAAAGTGCAAGGAAGAAAGAATGAACAGAGCTGATCCGGCAAGAAAATTAAACGTAGAGGCTCTGAAAAAGCTTCATCCGGAGGACCGGGAATATCCGCTGGGAGTCAACTGCGGGTCTATGATAGGAAAAATACGCGATATGCTCACATTCGAAGGTCTTGCCTACGCCTGCTTTGATTACCCGGACATGGTGGAGGATATGGTTGAGACCAGCTGTCTGCTTGTGGAGGATTTCCTGGACCAGGTGCTGCCGCATTTCAATTTTGATTTTGCATCAGGCTGGGAGGATATATGCTTCAAAAACGGGCCCATTGTATCGGTGGATTTCTTTAAGGAAGTTGTCATGCCCAGATACAAACGGATCAGCAAGAAGCTCCATGCTCACGGAATTGATCTTTGGTATACGGATTGCGACGGTGACGTGCGTCCTATTCTTCCATATTTTTTGGAAGGCGGGATCAATTGTCTTTTCCCGTTCGAGGTGAATGGATGCGCCCACCCGGCCGAGCTTCTCAATGAATATGGAAAAGAGCTTAGGATAATGGGTGGAGTTGATAAAATACAATTAAAGGCGGGAAGGGAAGCCATAAAAGCTTACCTGGAATCTCTGGCGCCTCTGGTGGAAAGAGGCGGGTACATCCCGTTCTGCGACCATCGCTGCCCGCCTGACGTCAGTGTGGAGAATTACCTGTATTATCTGGATTTGAAGGAAAAGATGTTTGGTATGATGTGACGTCAGCGTTAACATCATCCCAGTATAGTAGATCTAAAAACATGCACAAAAGCTTCGCCTGCTCTTCCATATCCGATAGGGAGGCTACTCCAAAGTACCTCCCTTTAATCCCTCTGGATTCCAAAGTCCACAGAAAGGCTTTCAGCTTTTCAAACCTGTGTTGGTTTTCATTTATAAATACGAGCAAGTCCCCCAGTTGTTGATATGGAAGGGACAGCATGCTTTTTTCCCTTTTGTATGCCTCTACATCCATCAACAGCTGCAGAGGTCTGGAAATCACCAGCCTGTAATCATCCGTTA
>VEPD01000109.1 GCA_012027035.1 Ruminiclostridium sp.
CTACGTATAGTTATTATCGATACTGTTAGCCTGTGAATTATTTAATGTAAGCTTACTTTGTTTTCTGAAGGCTTTAGGACTTACACCAAGTGCGTGTTTAATAAAAGCTGTGAAATTACCTTCCGAAGTATATCCTGTTTTTTCGGCAATTTCTCTGATGGGAATATTAGTATTAATCAGCATTTCTTTCACATACTCTATTTGTGTTTCCATGTGTTTTTGCTTGAAAGTCATATTATACTTTTCTTTCAAAATACGGTTCAATTGGCTGCCGCTTATATGGAGTAACTCGCAAAGCTCCTGTGAGGTTGCTTTATAATTATAATTCAACTCGAAAAAATTTTCGATAATACCTATTCTATTTTCCCAGTGTATTTCAGGCGGCTGCATTATGAACTCATGTTTAGCTTCCATGGCTATTTCGCGCATTATGCCGATAAAAAGCAGCGAAAGCAGATGCTGTACTTTTGTATAATAGCCTACGGCCTTTTGCTTCAATTCCGACTGTATTTCATAAATAATATGCTTGATACACTTAAGATTCTTTGAATAAAAGTATCGGGTATTTGATAATATGTAAACGAAGTTTTTGATCTCTTCCTCCGGATAGTCATTGCTGGCGCTATTGCACATCTCAAATTCAAATTTGCAACTGTATCTATGCAAGGGAATCGAAACCAACCTTTTTTGCATGTGGTAAACTCCAGCCCCAATGAGATAAAAACTGTCCGGGACAATATCATATTGCATATTGTCTACATATAAAATACCCGAACCCTCGGTAATAAAATGGAATTCAAAGGTTGCATGTCTATGCCATTCACTATACTGTTGGCTGCTATAATTGAAAAATGCGGAATCAATTAGTATATTGAACGATAATGAACCGATATGAGTCGTAATATTCCACTCACTAATGGAATCATTGCGGTTATTCACAACATTTCTCCTGTGTGCTTCTTATTGGATTTATCAATATATAGATTATATATTGATTCAATGGACGGCACAAGAGAATTATTAAAACCATGCATAAATTTATTAAAATCGATAGCTTTTAACATATTAAAAAATTGAATGGAATTATATAATGAAAATGTAATTGAAGTTGAGCTAACCATAGGGGATATAGAAAGAATGCAAACTACTACACTGCAGTAATAGTAAAAAAACCGGAGGGGGTCACGGATTGTTATGAAAGCGCTGGTAATAGGCCTGGGCTCAATGGGTAGAAAAAGAGTACAAGTACTTACAGAGCAGAAAGTGGAAGTGTTTGGCGTAGATGTCAGAGAGGATAGGAGGTTTTATATAGAAAAGGAATATGGAATCACAACCTTCGATTGCTTTGAAAAAGGTTTGGAAATCAAGCCCGACTTCCTGATAATATGCAATAAACCGAATGAGCATTTATTCTATGTAAAATTCGGACTGGAAAACGGTATCCATACTTTTAGTGAAGAAAACTGCGTTTCCGAATTTACTTTAATGGATGAAGTTATAAAGCTTTCCGAGAGGGAAAAATCTGTTGTTGCGGCTCCGAGCTGTTCTTTCAGGCATCATCCCTGTGTACGGAGAATTAAAAAAATCGTTGATAGTGAGATCCTCGGTGATAAAAATAAAGGATTTATCACATACCATTGTGGCAGTTATCTTCCTGACTGGCATACATATGAGCGGGTTTCCGACTATTATGTAAAGGATAGGGAAACTGGCGGCGGAAGAGATATGATCGTTTTTGAATTCGATTGGCTGCAGTGGATATTTGATGATGTGAAATCAGTTATGGCAACCACCAAAAAATATAGTGATTATGAGGCTGATATTTTTGATACATACCAGATAATATCCGGTTTCAAAGGTGGGAACACAGCATCGGTTGTAATTGATCTGCTGCTTAGATGGTCAAACAGATATTTCCGGTATGTTACCGAGCTTGGAGAAATC
This sequence comes from Ruminiclostridium sp., assembly GCA_012027035.1. Taxonomy (GTDB): domain Bacteria; phylum Bacillota; class Clostridia; order Acetivibrionales; family DTU013; genus MnB-11. The sequence continues at coordinate 1,945 of VEPD01000109.1, forward strand.
AACTGGGATTATAACAGCCATAATATCCATATATACGATGCAAGAGAAGATAAATGGAAAATCATTCCCGAAGCGCCGATAAGCGGACCATACAAGGGCTGGAATCAAATGGACATGTACAGGGATGAAATCAGGCATTTCATTGATGCAGTCAGGGGGAATGTTGAATATTGCACTAACTACAGGAATGAAAAGCGGCTCAACTTGCTCACTCTGGCTGTTGAAGAAAGCAGCAGGTCAGGAATTAAAAAAGATATCTCAGACATTTATATTTGAATAAGGAGAACTGTATTTATGAAAAGGTTTAATGTAAATATGCTTAGCAATGACAATATCGAAAAAATTCACCAGACGTCGCTCAACATACTTGAAAATGTCGGCGTCAAGGTTATGAATGAAAGTATGAAGAGGTACCTGAAAAAAATCGGAGCTGTCACGGACGGCGCCGGCGATCGTGTTACGATCCCCAGACAAGTTGTACAGCAATGCCTGGACAATTCGATTAAAGACATATCTTTTTATTCAATTGATGGAAAACAGATGAATTTGAAACAGGGCAGCGGTTATAACATTTCTATCTGTGTTGATCCCAATGTATATGATTTTGTTGATGGCAAAAGAGGACCGCTACTTAAGGATATTGAAAGAAATGTCAGGATCGGTGATTATCTTCCGAGGATTGACGGCATATATAAAATGGATATTATTTGCGAAGATACTCCCCCTTCAATTGCCGATTTGTTAACGCTTCAGGCTGCAGTGAAAAATACGACCAAGAATTTATTGAGCGCACCTATTAATTTTCAGCATGCGGTAACCTGGTATGAAATAATGAGCATACTAAACGGTGAAAAGGAAATAAGCGAATTTCCAAACTTCAGCTTTACCGTATCCACCACCAGCCCTCTGCAATTCGGAGAGGAAGAATCCAAAATAATCGAGTTCCTGGGGAAAAAAGGTGTCCCTATGATTACTCTGCCCTGCCCTGTAGCGGGTATGTCATCTCCATACACACTATCGGGGACACTTGCCCTCAGCAATGCGGAAATCCTTTTCCTGATTGTGCTTGCCCAGTCCATAAATCCAGATATGCCGGTACTATATGGCAACGGACCTTGTATTTTCAATATGAAATATGGAGAACTCTCATACGGCTCTGTTGAAAGAGGCATGTTCAATATTGCCATCTCCGAGCTGGCAAAATATTACAACCTTCCTTCCTATACCGGAAGCTGCAATGTGGATGTCGCTGCATTCGACATTCAAAACGGGATAGAGATGTCGGCAATGCTGTTTCAGACATTGTTTGCAGGTGTTAACGTCAGGAGCGGCATGGGTTCTATCGATAATGCCATAGGTGTGTCTACCGAGCAGTTAATTATCGGACATGATGTTCTGGAGATGATAGACAGGATGGAGAAGGGAATAGAAGTATGCGATGAATATATGGATTACGAATTTTTACTTGAAAATGAACCGGACTCCAATTTTGTAACGAATGACCTTACCCTGAGCCTGCTCCGTCAAAATGAACATTTTTATAAAGGAAGCTTCAAGAGGGGAAGAAATAGGTCCATGCTGGAAAATGCATACGAAGCTGCGAATGCTATTTTCGAAAAGCATAAGCCCGGTATTGATGAAGCCGCGATTTGCCGGGTGGATCAATATATTGAAAGAGAGTTGTTAAAAAGGAGATAATAAAATGGAAAACAACAAAACGCAGGAATTGTACCGGCGGGCAAAAATGATTATTCCGGGCGGAACCCAGCTTTTGAGTAAAAGGCCGGAAATGTTTGCTCCCGACCAATGGCCGGCATATTTCAGCCGGGCCGAAGGCTGCGAAGTGTGGGATCTGGACGGCAAGCACTATTATGATATGGCTTCGAACGGAATAGGCGCATGCCTGCTGGGTTTTAACGACCGTGATATTTCGAAGGCCGTCATCAGGCGTATTGATTCGGGAAGTATGTGTACTCTTAACCCTCCGGAAGAGGTTGAGCTGGCGGAACTGCTTTGCGATATACATCCATGGGCCGAGAGGGTCAGATTCACTCGTACGGGCGGTGAGACGGCATCGGTTGCCATAAGGATAGCGCGTGCAACAACAGACCGTTCCATGGTGGCTGTTTGCGGCTACCATGGATGGCAGGATTGGTATCTGGCTGCAAATTTAGGTGAAAGCGATGCATTGAGAGGACATCATCTACCTGGCCTGGAGCCTTTTGGGGTACCTGTGGAGCTTAGAAACACAACCCTGACGTTTAAATATAATGATAAAGAAGAATTTAAAAAAATAATGGATGCTTACGGTGATAAGCTGGCAGCGGTTATAATGGAGCCATGCAGGTATAATGATCCTGAGCCCGGATTTCTTGAGCTTGTGAAGGAATCTACCCGAAAATACGGCGCATTACTGATTTTTGACGAGATTACCATTGGATGGCGGTTGACATATGGAGGAGCGCATTTGAAGCTTGGAGCAAGCCCTGATATGGCAATTTTTGCAAAGGCACTGGGAAACGGGCATCCGATAGGAGCCGTTATAGGGACAAAAGATGCAATGGAGGGCGCACATAAGTCGTTCATCAGCAGTACTTACTGGACTGAAAGCGTCGGGCCGGCTGCAGCTCTGGCGACCTTGCAGAAGCTCAAGAGAGTCAAAGCCTACGAACACGTGGCATATATCGGTAGTTTAATTACTAAGCAATGGAGAAAATGTGCACACACAAGCGGACTCTCAATATCAGCGGGAGAAGGTTACCCGTGCCTCGCACATTTCAGCTTCAATGATGAAAACGGGGAAATTTTACGTACATTATATACACAGATGATGCTTGAAAGAGGATTCCTAGGGACGTTATCCATTTATCCGACTGTTTCGCATAATGAAAAGATAGTTGAGAAATATTCCCGGGCAATTGAGGAAGTATTCAATAATATAGCATTACTAGTTAAAAAAGGTGATCTTACGGCATATTTGAAAGGTCCAGTAGCCCATAGCGGCTTTAGAAGATTAAATTAATCCGTTGTGCCGGATTAAAATTGTGTAGGAGGTCAGATATTATTATGAAGAACGGTTTTTATACTGCACTTGGAACACCGGTCGACGGATTTGGCAGCTTAATGCCGCAAAGCTTTAAAAAACATATTACCGATCAGGTTGATGCAGGAGCGTCAGGCTTGTTGGTGATGGGTTCAATGGGTATTCAGCCATGCATAAGGCAATCCGAGTATGTCAGGATTGCAAAGGCTTCAATTGAGGCTGCAAAGGGGAAATGCCCCATTTTTGTAGGAGTTATGGATAATTCTGTCGCCAGGGTTATGGACAGGATTATGAGCCTGGAGGGGCTGAAAATTGACGGTGTGGTTGCAACTACGCCATTCTACTTTGCTCTTACACAGGATGAAATAAGAAGTTTTTTTAAAGAAATTGCTGGAAATTCTCCATTTCCTCTTTACCTTTATGACCTGCCATCGGTAACCAAGCTGAAAATAGATCTTTCAATATTGGAACCACTCATGCCTTTATGCAATATAAAAGGGATAAAGACCGGAGATATGACAATGGCCAGAGCCCTTTTAAGAAGCAAATGGAAAAGGGATGATTTTGAAATTGCTTTCAGCGGACTGGATGTTATTGACATAGCTTACAGGTCTGGACTGACAACGGGTCTGGACGGCATGTTCTGCTGCACTGCTCCTCTTGCGTCAAAGATGTATGACAATCTTGAAAAAGGCAGGTTGGAGGAAGCAGCCGAAAATCTCGATTGCATTTTAAAACTAAGGGAGACGTTTATAGAAGCAGGCCTTTTTCAAGCTTTCAGCCATGCCATGAATCTGCTGGGATATGAAGGATCATTTGCACCTGATTATACTTTAAAATTGCAGGACGGGAAAGCAGACATTATTAAAGAATGTATGTCAAAATACGGATTGCTGTAGTACCAAGCACTGGTGAAAATATAACTTCCCGTATAAGTTTCTGAAAATGCAGTCCATTGCGGCCGGCATTTTCAGAAAAACGGGAAGTAATATTTTCAGTGCTCCTAATTGATTTATAGAACTGGAATGGGAAGGTGAATGCATGAGATTGCAAAATAAGGTGGCGGTTATTACGGGCGGCGGTAGCGGAATCGGGCGGGCTGCCGCGCTGTTGCTTGCAAAAGAGGGAGCAAAGGTTGTGATCGCCGGCAGGAGGCATAAACCGCTTGAAGAAACGGTGGATCTGATAAAATCTGCCGGAGGAGACGCCATCTGCCTCTCAATTGATGTTTCAAAAACCGGTGAAGTTAAAAAAATGATAGATGTAGCGGTTAATACATACAGAAAGATTGATATACTATACAACAATGCCGCAGTATTCACAGGTACGGGGAAAAACGTTGTAGAACTGGACGAGGATGAATGGGATGATTTGATGGACACAAACCTGAAAGGCGTATTTCTCTGCTGTAAATATGTCATCCCTCACATGATAAACAATGGCGGAGGCTCAATAATTAACTGTTCTTCCATATCGGGACATCTGGGACAGAGACGGCAAGGAGCGTACAATGCGGCAAAAGGTGGTATTGAAATGCTTAGTAAATGTATGGCCCTGGATTTTGCCGAATATAAAATAAGGGTCAACACTGTATGCCCTGCGTGGGTGGAAACAGATTTCAACAGGGAAGATGTGGCAAAGAGAAAAGATGAGGTTCTTAAGCTGCACCCAGCCGGCAGGATAGGGCAGCCTGAAGATGTTGCCTATGCCGTACTGTATCTTGCTTCGGATGAGTCGGCATGGGTTACCGGGACATCGCTGATGGTAGACGGTGGGTATACTGCTCAATAATGCCTGATTATGAATAGAATTTTAAAGGAGAAAATTATGTGTGAGAATAAAACAAACAGATGGATACATAGAGGATTTGAAGAGTTTTCCCGCGGCAGCTTTGAAGCCGGAGGCAGCAATCTTTATGTGAATGCAAAGGGTATTATTGAGACTATACATAGATTCGATGTTAATAATGACGGATATGTAGACATAATATTACCGAATTCCCATGGTTACATTGAGCGCGGTCCTACATGGATATATAGACAAAACGGCAGGGACGGCAAAGATTGGCCAAGACAGGAACTTCCCAACGACAGCGGCTGGATGAGCAGGGTGGCCGATGTAGACGGTGACGGATACCCGGACCTGATTGTAGTCAACGGCGAGAATGGCGTAACATCCGAACTGGACTCCTATATCTACTGGGGAGGACCGGGAGGGCTTACTGGTGAAAGAACAATATTACCGACGGCAGGGGCTTATGACGTCGCTGTAGCGGATATAAACGGTGACGGACGTTCAGACCTCATAATGACTTCCGCGTGGGTGGATCATCATAATCCCGGCAGGCCAAGGTATCTCCATGTTTTTATCCAAACCGGACCGCGGCGCTTTGAGGATGCTTCGGAACAATACCGGCTGACATGTGTGGCTTCTACATCCCTGGCATGCGCCGACCTTACCGGAAATGGCAAACCCGATCTGGTTGTGGCAAACTACCGCAGCGAATTTGAGTATGATACCGATTCCTATGTCTACTGGGGCACTGATAACGGTTTTGACGCCGATAATTTTCTCCGCCTGCCTTCCCATTTCGCCATGCAGGTGATAACCGGAGATCTTAATCACGATGGTTTCAAAGAGATAGTATTCTGTGGTGGAGACCAGGTCTGGATATACTGGAATGACCATGGAAAGTTTGCTGTAGAAAACCGCACATTGCTTAATGTTAAAGGTATGGATACGTTATTCTGCCAGGGAGCGGTCCATGCGGATATTGCCGACGTAGACGGAGACGGTGGAAACGAATTGATACTGGCCACGAAGGAAGGTGTTGAAATCAGAGGCATATGGGATGAGGCCCGCTTCAAGGGGCTGGAGTCAAACCGGGATATGGCGTTTTCCCGTTCTATTTGGGAAAATAGCTTAAACAGGGTCAAAACTTTTATTGAAATAAAGTATGCCGGATGGGTATATGCTGCCGATTTAAACTGCGATGGTTATCCCGAGCTTATTGTCAGCAGGTTTCAAAACGGAGTTACATATGAAACTGAATCCGCCGTATACTGGAACAGTATTAACGGGATATCGGGAGACCGTGTCACATGGCTTTCTACAGCGGGAGCTGCCGGGTGTACGGCGGGTGATCTTGACGGGGACGGGCTTCCTGAAGTTATTTTTAATAATACCCTGCAGGGCTATTCACAATTTTATCCTGGGTTTCCTGTTTATGTTTATCTTGGCGGAGACGATTATAAATATGGCGTGCATAGACGGCTGGAACTGCCTACCGGAGGAGGCAGCAATTCATATTCGCTTGCAGACCTGGATCTTGACGGATATCCTGATCTTGTTATCACCACTATTGAGGGATTGAGGATATTTCCGGGCGGCCCGGGCGGTCCTGTGCCTGATAAATATTATGATCTGCCGAGGGGAATCGGAGGTACATCAGCTTCACAAGTACTTGTTGCCGATTTGAACAGGGACGGGTGGCTTGATATAATAATGGGAGGGTATACATATGACGACAAACCTGAAACATTAGCCAGTTCATCTTTTATTTTCTACGGTTCCCCTGACGGATACTCTAAAGAAAATTCCGAATGCATAGAGACATACTGCATGGCAACAGTACATCTTGCGGATATAAACAATGACGGCTGGCTTGAGCTGATATATGGCGACAAGCGCGGTTACATAGCCATATATCTTGGAGGGCCCGGCGGTTATTCCAAAGACAGGATGCTGAAAATCCCGATGCCGGGAAATGAAGAATGGATTGCGGAGATAAATAGCGCCGACCTGGATAATGACGGCTGGCTTGAGCTTATAGTAAGCATACCGGGGCATTATTTCCGCAAGCCCTGCGGCTTTTATATTTTTCATGGAGGGCCGGAGGGGTTTTCGAGTGAGAGATATACGTATATTGATACTAAAGCTACTGCCGGAAATATTGTCGTTTCGGATGTGAACAATGACGGAAAGCTGGACCTGCTTGTAGCGGGATACTCCACACAGTTTACAAGAATACTGCCTGCCCGCATTTTTTGGGGCAATACAAATGGTCTTGACTTCGATAATCCAACTGCTATCGAGTGTGCGGCGTCAGTTTCGTTTATGTGTATCGATTTAAATGATGATGGATACAAGGATATAGTAGTAGCCTGCCACCGCGATGACCTTGGGCATCAGGTCGACTCGCTGATTTTCTGGAATGGACCCGAAGGACTTTCACCGGACAGGGTAACCAGAATCCCGGGACTGGGACCACACGGCGTATCATGCAGGGATTTCGGCAACGCATATACACGGGAACCGGTTGAGTGCTATATATCTCCGCCTTATTGCATGGAAGGCAGAAAAGCCGTAAAAATTTCCTGGCGGGCGGAAGTTCCTCAAAAGTCATATTTAAAATTTCAACTTCGCTGGGCGCAAACCGAGGATGGACTTAAAATTTCAAAATGGCTTGGTCCGAATGGAGAAGGCAGCTTTTATGAAACTCCCGGGCAGGATGTCAAAGGCATTGTAAATTCGCCTGAATGGCTGCAATACAAGGCTGTGTTTGCATCGCTGAACGGATGTCTTTCACCCAGGTTGAGTGAGGTAAGTATTTCTTTTGATAATGCAGACTGCCCGGTGAAATGAATTGGACAGGTACCAAACATTAAATAAAATGAATAGTACTACAGCGAAAACTTCATATTTGATACGGCGTTTATGCGCCTTACATAAATAATCGCGAATGCTTCAACGCGTTATTTATGTAAGGTTGATTCGGTAGTTTTCGCTGTAGTATTGGTGGGTGATAAGGCTTATGGCGGCTATAAAAGAATGGTTCGGGGCGTATAATGTAATATTCAACTGGATTGAAAAGAAATACGGTTATAATGCCCTTGAAGATTACTGGAAATACCTGGCGGGAACCTGTTTTGATGATGTGATTGAAAAATTTAAAACGGGGGGACCGGAATATATGGAGCAGTACTTCAAACACGCCTTTGAGATGGATAACGGTCAATGCTTGACGAGGCTGGAAGGCGGCAAGCTGATATTTGAAGTAGTAAAATGTCCTGACTATGAATTTATGAAATCATCGAAAAATAAATATTTTAAACCTGTAGGAAAATATTGCAAGCACCATGATATAATCAATTCAATTATTGCATATAAAAGCGGCTATGAATTCCAGATGACGGAATGTGACAGCAATGGAAAATGTAAATGGATATTTGAGGGCTTGTCTGGTAATAAATGTGCCATCTGATTCTGTGATGATTTTTTGTTCGGCAAGGCGATGGAGACGCAGATACTTTGTGTATCTAAGTCGACAG
>VEPD01000146.1 GCA_012027035.1 Ruminiclostridium sp.
CGATAAAACCGTCATATTGGGTATAGCCCTCATAATAGCCATATCCTCAATTGCCTGGTGGGTGCCGCCATCACCCCCTATTTCAATTCCTGCGTTTGAAGCCACTATTTTTACTTTGAGCCTGGGGTAGGCAACCGAGGTCCTGATCTGCTCACATGCCCTCATGCTTAAAAATACGGCAAAGGTGCTTGCAAAAGGTATATATCCTATTGTTGAAAGTCCGGCTGCAATTCCGATGAGATTTTGTTCGGCAATTCCCACATTAAAAAAACGGTCGGGGAATTTTTTTTGAAAATGAAATGTGTTGGTGGATTTTGATATGTCCGCATCCAATACAACAATATTCTTATATGCTTCACCGAGCTCTGCCAGAGTCTTTCCATACATCACCCTGTTGGGCTGTGCTTCAGTCATGCATTTCACCCCTTATTTCCTTTATGGCTGCGTATGCCTGTTCCTCCGTCGGCGGCAGCCCGTGCCACAAATGATTGTTTTCCATGAACGAGACGCCCTTGCCCTTGATGGTATTTGCTATTAAGGCTTTGGGCCTTCCATTCCCCGGAGTGAATATGTCAAAGGCTTCATCTATTTCTCTGAATGAATGGCCGTCTATTTCGCACACTTCCCATCCGAATGCACTCCACTTGTCTCTGGCAGGCTCGATTTTCATTATGCTGCAGGTAGCTCCATCGCACTGCAGCTTGTTATTGTCAATTATAACGGTCAGGTTATCCAGTTCGTAGCTGCCTGCTGCCATCGCAGCTTCCCAAACCTGCCCGCTCTGCATTTCGCCGTCTCCAATCAATGCATATACGCCAAATCCCTTTTTGCCCAGCTTTCCTCCCAGGGCCATGCCTACCGCACAGGAAAGTCCCTGTCCCAGAGAACCCGATGTCATGTCAACCCCAGGAGTCTTTTTCATATCCGGATGTCCCTGCAGGATACTTCCCAAATCTCTTAAGGTCCACAGCGCATCCTCCGGAAAGAATCTCTTCTCTGCAAGAGCCGCATACATTGCAGGGCAGCAGTGGCCTTTTGAAAATATAAACCTGTCCCTGTCATCCCATTTTGGATTTTCAGGGTCAATTCTCATCTTATGAAAATATAGATAAGTAATTAAATCCATTGACGACAAAGCGCCGCCTGGGTGTCCAGATCCTGCTGCAGTTATCATGCTTATAACATTACACCTTAACTTTTTTGCCTTTGCTTCCAATAATTCAATGTTTGAATCTGTTATCAAACTTAACACCTTCCCGTGTTACTTATTTTTTTTTGAAACTCTATCAAAATATTCACCGGGCAACCTTCCCTGAACCGTCCACCCGCCATCCACAAAAAACAACTGCCCCGTCATATAGCTGGAATCCTGTGAAGCAAGGAAAATCGCAGGTCCAATCATTTCTTCAGGGTCTGCCGTCCTTCCCAGTGGGACAATTCCACCCCATGTATCCTTGTAATCGGGGTCGTCCCTCAGGTTCCTTTCAACATTAGTAGGTCCCGGCGCAAAAGTATTGATGCGTATCCGATACTGGGCAAGCTCCACTGCCAGCTGCTTTGTCATGGCATGAATACCTCCCTTGCTTGAAGCATAGGCCGCAAGATTCTTTACTCCAAGTTCAGCGCAGTTGGTGGATACATTAACTATGCTTCCACCCCCTGTATCTTTCATCATTCTTGCCGCTTCAAGCGAGCAGAAAAATGTGCCCCTCAGGTTGGTGTTTATTACAAAATCCCATTTCTCTTCGGTTATTTCAAAAAGCTCGGTCCATCCGGTAACTCCTGCGTTGTTTATCAACACGTCAAGTCTGCCGAACTCCCTTTTTATCAACATAAACATTTCTTTTATCTCTGCTACATTTCCTATATCGGCCTTGACTATATACGCTTTACGCCCTAAACCCCTTATTTCTTCAGATGCCTCAGCCGCGCCCTTCATATCCGTATTGTAATTTATGACTACATTGGCGCCTTCTCTTGCGCAGCCAACCGCAATCGCCCTGCCTATGCCCTTACTGGCTCCCGTTACCAGGACCGCCTTATCTTCAAGCTTCAATTCCTTTCACTCCCTATTCATCATAGTATAGCAGTACCTTTGCTCCTTTTTTGCTTTCACAAAGACCAAACGCTTCCTTCCAGCTTCTCAAAGGCAGAATATCCGTTATCAGAATGTTTAAGTCGATTTTCCGCTGTTCGAGTATTTGCATGACTCTTTCCCATGTCTTTAATGAATGCCCGAGAGATCCAAATACCTGGAGCTGCTTGTAAAGTATGGTATCAAAGTTGACGTTGATATCCCTGCCTGTTATTCCCACCTGAATATAACTGCCTTTTTTCTTAACAAGCTTCAAGCCGTTTGCTATAGCCGTAGATGCTCCGGAGCACTCTACGACAATATCGACGCCTTTCCCATTTGTCTCCTTGTTTATCAAGGCTTCAATATCCTCGTTCATTACATTCATTATAATATCAGCGCCGATTTTCTTCGCAAGTTCAAGTCTTAACCCATCATCCCCGGTTCCGGCAACTATCACTTTACATCCATGGGCAACAATTAATTTAAGACATAACAGCCCTATGGGTCCGGGCCCTGACAGCAGTACCGTATCACCCGCATTGAATGCCGTAAGCTCTTCAATTGCCTGAACAGCGCTTGCAAAAGCCTCGCTGAGGGCTCCTTCCTGCAGCGATACGCTTTCAGGAAGTTTATATGCCATATCCTCCCTTACAACCACATACTTTGTAAATCCTCCGCTCACGCCATGCCCCATACCCCTTCGGGTGGAGCAGAACATATAGTTGCCCTGCCTGCAGTACTCGCATCTACCGCACATGACCATGGTAGAACCAAGCACTGTTACTCTGTCTCCGGTCTTTATACTTTTCACGTTTCCGCCTGTTTCAACTACAATCCCTGAAAACTCGTGTCCTAATATAACAGGCGGATAGTTCCTGAAGGAATCGTAATAGACATGTATATCCGTCCCGCAGATGCCGCAGTACTTGACCTCTATCTTGACGCCGTCGGCACCGCACTCAGGTTCAGGTATTTCTACCAGTTCGACATTGCCCTCGCCCGGCTTCAATTTCATCAGCGCCTTCATATTTTTATCCACCTTTTTTCAATTGCCGCCTTTTCAATTGCTTCAATCACTTCCTGATTTTTCATTCCGTCATAGAAATTGGGGGAAGGCTGCTTATCTTCGGCAATTGCTTTTAAAAACTCATAATACTGGTGAATGAAGGTATGCTCCCATCCCAGTACATGTCCGGCAGGCCACCAGTTTTTTATGTAGCTGTGGGAGGGTTCGGTCACCATTATGCTTTTAAAGCCCTCTGTCCCGGCATCTCCTTCCTTAAAATAGACCTCAAGCTCGTTTAGCCTCTCCAGATCAAATCTCATACTGCCCTTACTGCCGTTTACTTCAAAAGATAATGCATTCTTATGGCCGACACTGATTCTTGACGTCTCAAACAGTCCCAGCGCTCCGTTTCCAAACCTTGTTATAAACATGGCAGCGTCATCTGTCGTAACTTTCTCTTTAATATTACTATCATTCAAAGAAGGTCTTTCCTTGATAAAAATTTCCGTTGTACTTGCAACTTCTGAAATTTCTCCTATTAAAAATCTTGCAAGGTCAATAATATGAGAGCCTTTGTCCGCCATCGAACCTGCGCCTGCCATAACCTTGTCAAAACGCCACAGATACGGCACATTCTCATCGGCAGCCCATTCCTGCTGATATATTGCCTTAAAATGATATACCTTTCCCAATCTGCCTTCATTTATAAGTTTCCTGGCCAGATCTACGGCAGGAACCCGCCGATAGTTGAAATTTACGAGATGCTTCACCTTGTTTTCCTCTGCGGCTTCATACATCTCCCTGGCTTCCAGAGCAGTCATCGCCAGAGGCTTTTCACATATGACATGCTTGCCTTTTTTGACTGCCGCCAATACTATATCCTTATGAGTGAGCCCCGGTGTTGCAACATCGATTATATCTATTTCAGGATTATCAACAACCTTCTCCCACGACTTTTCATATGACTGCCAGCCATATTTCCCGGCAATCTCGCCTATATCATCTTCAATGCCGCATATTACCCTCATTACCGGGATCACCCCCGGATCGAAGAACATCATGATATCCCGCAATGCATGACTATGCGCTTTGCCCATAAATTTGTGACCAATAAGCCCAACATTTATTTTTCTTTTCATAGATACAACCCCTTTACTATTTTAAGTCCTGATATATTTGATATGGGACCGGGATTTAGTATTAAAAAAATGTTATATTGATTATGCTCATGATATTAATTCTACTACTTCGACTCTTGTTTGTATTTAATTAAAGTGAATATAGATTTATCTGAAATTCTTCTTTTATGATTATTTTAAATCGTATTTTATTCGAAATTATGCTTGTTACAAGACTCAAATACCTTTTTCGGTTTTATCCGGATTAACAAAGTTCTCTTTAATAAAGACGGCTTTCCCAACTTCATCCTTTTCTTTCGGTTTATAAAGCCCCGGAGGTATACCTTCAACGTTCTTAAATATCCTGGAAAAATGGTGAATATCCTCAAATCCTACTTTTTCGCATATCTGCTTTAAATCATAATCTGAAAATGTTATAAGCTCTTTCGCTTTATATATCCGGTAGCTTTGAATATAATTATTGATAGTCATACCGGTTTCCCTTTTAAATCTCATACAAAGATAATTTTTATTATACCCGAGATGATTTGCCAGTATTTTTAAAGCGATTTTTTCACTAAAATGCTTGTTGATAAATTCAATTATCATTTTTGAAGTGGATGAAACATCAGTGTCAATAACCTCAGAATGCTTGTTTTCTATTCTCTTCTGGGGAAGATGTTCCCTGACCAGCATAACAAGGAGTTCTGCAAGATAAGTACTTGTCAGTTCATTGAAAAAATACCTTTTATACTTGCCCTCATTTCGTATTTTTTCCAAAATAAATGGGACATACCTGTCATTAGAGGTCAAAAGCGTATCAAGCCTGTCAATCTCTTCAGCAATCTCTTTACTGTTGATGGTAAATTTAATGTCAAGTGTTTTTACAATTCCTTTATCTACCTTTTTCATGCCATGCTCATGGTCCGGCTTGATAATCAGCCAATAGCCTTTCCTAACAAGCATAGTATTGCCTTCAACAGTGAATACCGCTTCGCCGGCAGTTATATAAATAATCTGATAGTAGTTGTGCATATGCAGCTTTATGCCATATCCTTCAGGATATTCGAATTTGGAAATCCACAGCACTTCTACATCCAACTGCATTGACGCATAACCTCCGAACTTGAATAAATAGACACAAGTACCTTGTATTGAAATATTACCCTCTAATACTACAGTTACTTTTTGAATTCATATTTGTATATAAAAAAGCGGCACACTCAATAGAAGTATACCACATTTATATTGCCAAGCAAAATAAGCTCAGGCTATATTTTTAATCCAGATGATAAATCTCCTCCATCGCAGCCCACCATTCCCCTTCTCCCCTTGTTTCCAGAGGAATATGGCATGGCTTGCAAATATCCCACCATTTTTGTGTTATGGGATCAGCAGCCATTTTA
>VEPD01000325.1 GCA_012027035.1 Ruminiclostridium sp.
AAAGCTGAACAAAAGATGGTTTATAAAAAGGTTCAAATTCTTGCGGAAAATCCTTTCTATCCCTCACTTAGGACGAAAAAGATTCAGGGAATAGAGAATATTTTTGAATGTAGTGTAAATATGGTCTGCAAAACCTTTACCCCCAGTCCGAATCTGGGTGGCGTCTCCAGGAAAAGAATCCTCAAAGGGCTTGATTACAAGACTTTTGGGGATTCTTTCTTTACTGAGGATTTTTAGGCGACTCGGTAAATTTCGGTAACTTTTAGCAGTAGTCTTATGCTATTTGACTGCATGGAAAATTATTGATAATATGTTGAATATCAGTTTGATAGGATGTAATTCACATGACAGAATACCAAAATAGAAATACTGGAGGGGATATTAGATGAATGAACCTATATGGATTGGTTGGGTAGTGATTGTTTTATTAGCAGTTATATCTATAGTATTGTTATTGGGGAAGGGAAGTTTTTTAATCGCAGGATTTAATGCAGCGAGTGATAAAGAAAAAAGCAAATATAATGTAAAGCGATTATGCCATATTGTAGGAGGCGGGACCAGTTTAATCACAATCATGCTTGTAGTCTCTTTATTGTATAATGGTAAATTGCCTATTTATCTAAAATGGATTATGCCTTGGGGATATTTAATGGCCATAGTAGTAATGCTGGTTCTGACAAATACCATTTGCAAGAAAAAGTAAAGCAGTTTAACTTTTAAGTTATCCAATTTAATTCACAACCTTTCAAAAGCGAGAATGCGGCAAACCATGTAAAATAAGGAGGCCAGCAATGAATAACAATTTTTTCAATCCAAGCAGAGTTAAAGAGCAATATAAAAACTCGGATAATTTAGACGCGAGAATCAGACTGCATACCTTCAATACAAACAGGATCGATTGGAGCATATGGTTTTTTGAAAAATTGGATATACCGGAGAATGGCAGGATTTTGGAATTGGGCTGTGGCAATGGGATGCTGTGGCAGAAAAATGCGCAGTCGATAAAGGAAAATTGGGACATAACCTTATCGGATTTTTCTGAAGGAATGCTTGAGAGTGCAAAGCAAAATATCAGCAGTGATAAGTTTAAATACGAAATTATTGACATACAGGACATTCCGTATGAGGATGAAACCTTTGATGTCATAATCGCAAGGCACATGTTGTACCATGTTCCCGATATCGATAAGGCAATTTGCGAAGTCAGGAGGGTCTTAAAACCTGACGGGAAATTCTATGTTAGTGCCAATGGTGTAGAGCATATGTGGGAATTGGAAAAGCTGGTGACAAGTTATGATGCAAATATAGATTTAAATCTTAAAAAATTTGCTGTTAGATTTGGCCTTGAAAATGGCTGTGAGATTCTGAAGAAGTATTTTGGCAATGTCAATATAGAAGAGTTCAATGGGTCAATCGTAGTTGACAAAGCTGAATATGTGGTTGGATATGTGGCTTCTGTTAATAAGGTTCTGTCGGATACATCTAAAAAAGAAAGTTTTCATAAATACGTGAATGAACAAATAAATAAATCTGGCCAGCTTGCTATAACTACAAAGACTGGTATGTTAACAGTATTAAAGGGCTGCTAGATAAAGAGAGAATTAATGCTTATAGAAGGAAGTAATTTCACAATCAAAGACGTTGATGGGAATGATATTAATGCTATATTTGAAGTATATAAGCAGTGCGAGGATTTTCTATCGTTAGGTCCGGCGTCATTTGCTTCAAGGCAGATGATTTATAATGATTTTAAATTATCTAAAGAAGAAGGGGGCACATTTTGCGGTATATTTTTAAATGGTAAAATGATTGGGGTTGTGGATTTTGTTTCAGGTAATTACGATGGAAATCCTGAAAATGCATATCTTGCACTTTTAATGATATCTGCAGGCCATAGACGCAATGGTATTGGCAGTGAAGTGGTCAATGCTGTAGAAACGGAAATCTTAAAGAATAGGAATATTAAATTTATTTGTGCTGGAGTGCAAACTAATAATAAGCCAGCAATTGCTTTCTGGCTGAAGATGGGATATAAAATAGTCGGTGATCCTGAATTAATGCCCGACACAACTATAGTATTTCATTTGAAAAAGGATGTACTCTATTGTTGTCAATACATACAAAATGGCATATAATAAAACTAAAGAAAACTTGGAATCTAAAGAAATGAGGTATTAGGCATGAATTTAGCAAGAGTATCCTCTAATGGGCAAATAACTGTTCCAGTAGAAATACGCCGTAAATTGAACATTAAAGAGGGCGATAAAATCATATTTCTTGAGAATGCTAATGGTGAGATTGTTCTTCAGAACTCATCTAAAATTGCAATCCGGGAAGCCCAGATAGCTTTAAAAGATATTACAGTATCGGAAGACGATATTTTGCAGGATGTAATGAAGCTCCGTTACTCAAAAGGAGAAAAGACATGAGGGTAATGGTAGATACAAATGTCATCATTTCCGCAATTTTAAAAGAAGGTTCCTCCATATATACTGCAAAAACGGCAAAATCTAAATTTAAAAAGGTAGTTGGCCTTGTAAATCAACTTAACAAAGAGGTTTTGGATATTAAAGGAAGACCGGAAAATACAATGAAGGTGTTGGAGGCTTTCTATGACAACCCAATACTAAATAGCAAGCAGTTGCAGGAGATTACAGGATTGACTCAGCCAACGGTTGACAGTGCAATTAGAGGAATGATTGAAAAAGATATCCTGAGAGAAATTACTGGCTATGAAAGAAATAAGATATTTTCTTTATATAGTTATTTTGATATCTTTGCCAGTGAAGAAAAAGAAAACAGCGAAAATCTTTTTTAAGAAATTTTATAAAAAAGAAATTGATTAAAATTTATTTTACAATTACCCTCTTGACGCTCCCCAAAAAACAGCATAAACTTTAAATGGAAGTCGCAAATTTCTATTGTAATACTGAAGTAATATTATGCAAATGGATATAGTCCAAAGCCGTTGAGAATAGCGCATGGCAGGATTTTGCAGCTTAAGTCTGCAAAACCTTTATCCCCAGTCCGAATCTGGGTGGCGCCTCCAAATAAAGAATCCTCAAAGGGCTTGATAACAAGAACTTTGGGGATTTTGATTTACTGGGGATTTTTAGCAACTCGGTAAATTTCGGTAGCTATTGGACTATTTTCCCCTTGGTGAAGTAATACGGAACCTAAACTCCCGTAAAATTATACTATACAGGAATAGAAGCAAGCCACACAGGCAAATCGTCCGTACACAGATCGCATGCATCCAGAATATCCCGCTGTTTCTTCGTAGCAGGAGACAAGAGTTTTTTACCATCCCGGGTATGTACATACTTCATTTTACGCAATTCCTTCAACACTGATGAAAAGGCTTGGCCAGTTTCAGCTAAATACTCCCGCAGCTTGTTCTGCATGCAAGAGCGTAATATCAGTGCAAAGAAGGCAACGAACATCTTTCCTTCGTTTGTCTCATCGCTGTGGCAGTGAAGACGTTTCATGTCCAGTTCGTTTTTCAGATCGTCGAATGACTTTTCTACAACATCACGCTGACGGTAGGTCATGAGGATTTCATAAGATGATGCTTCGAAATCTGTCTCAACTATGATGAAAAATCCAAGGCGTGATATGATAGCATTAATCTTTTCGTTATCCCTTATGAATCCAATCCCGCCTCCTTTTTTATGGTTAATTTTGAAATACCGGTCATAACGCAGTGTTCTTGATGGCGGCTCGGACATTTCGCTCAACGCACGTTCACACCGTTCGAGATCGTCAAAAAGTATCTCCTCTTCCGCTGCAGCTTTAGCTGGATTGTAATAGATATGCGCCCTGACACGAATACCGAAGTCTTCCTGTATCACAGCCCTGGCATAAGGAAGGTTTTTACCAAGCCTGCATTCAGAACGGTTGACAATCTGGTTGCGATGTTTGTCGATCAGTTCCCTGGCGAACAGGTTTGAATTGGGTACACTTATGATAAAACGGGCGCCTGCCTCGGTCATGAAGCGCAGATTGTCCGCCGTGAAAAACCCTCTGTCCAGTACATATTTCATTTTTTTACACCCAATCAGTTCGTTGTCACGCAACATGTATTCCAAATGTGTCTTGTCCGGCACGCTTCCCGGATACACACAGTAGTAGAGGGGCAGCATGCTTTGCTGACCGTAATACATTGCGAAATTCAGCTGCGGCAGGCTTTCCCCGTCCCTGTTGTAACCCCATTCCAACGCCTCAATCCCCTTCGCATAGGAGGATACGGAAGTAACATCATATGCTATGTAT
>VEPD01000051.1 GCA_012027035.1 Ruminiclostridium sp.
ATCAAATTGTAATACAATAGAACTTAAAGCTAACTTGATACGTCAAACCATATAAACTATAATAGATTATAAGAGGTTTGCACATTATGTAAACTGGATAGGATTGTAGTTTTTACCGCAAAAAGGGCTCCTAGTACAGCGGCAATTTCATTATAATATCGGCATACATGCGCCTTACAGAATTAGTGCAAGCGCTTCAATGCTCTAATTCTGTAAGGATAATTTGGTAATTGCTGCTGTAGTATTAGGCATGTGAGGAAATCCATTCAGGATTCAGCATGAACAGGGAGGCGGCAATATTCGGGGCTGATATGCGATCCGGCAGCGATGGCCGGTATTCATACGATTGGAGGTAGTAATGAAAAACGCAAGAAAAATATTATCATGCTTTCTGGTTCTGGTATTTGTCATAATTTTATTGGGCGCAGGAGTATCCGGTGAAGATACGAATATAATCTATCAAACCAGCACCAAACAGACTATTACACAGGGCGTAACAAGTGAAAATATAGTAAGATTTACAACAAATGGGTGGTTGAACATCAATGTCATGACAGTCGACCTGTCAAACAAGTACATAAAGGTTAATACAATAACAAATCCCGATTCCGCCGGCATGCTTGCATCTACTAGGACATTGGCTGAGAAAGCCGGTGCGGTAGCCGCTGTAAATGCAAACTTCTTTACTCCGGCGGGCGGCGGTTCAGGCTATCCCATAGGTCCGATAATACAAGCCGGAGAGTTTGTAAGCGTTTCAAGCGAACACAATGAATACAACGATTCATTGGCGACATTTTCACTTACAAAGCTGAACGAGGCTTTGCTTGCGTATTGGCAAACTGATATATCGCTCACTGCTCCCAACGGAATTGTAATTCCGGTAGCACGTTACAATAAAATCGACGAACCACAGTTCACAGACCTGACAATTATGGATAGGAAGCTCAGACCCACTTCCATCGGTGCTTCAGCCATACTTCCGGATATAGTGGAAATGGTGGTAGACGGAGGAGTAGTAACGCAGATCCTTATATCCCAGCCTGCCGTCGCAATACCGGAAAACGGTTACGTTGCGGTTACCAGAACTGCCGGAGGCAAACAACTGACGGATAACTTCAAGGTGGGAGACAAAGTAGAAATGAATATTGTTACAAATCCAGACTGGGAAAACATCAACATGTCTGTCACAGGAGGTTCCATTCTGGTAAGGGACGGAAAAATACCCGAAAATTTTTCCTATGACATCCCCTATATCGCAAAAAACCAGCCAAGGACGGTAATAGGCAGCACAAAAGACGGTAAAAAGCTTTTGCTTGTTACTGTAGATGGAAGACAGGGAAGCAGTATTGGCATGACACAGACGGAAATTGCCCAATTCATGCTGGGTATCGGAGCAAATAATGCGCTTAATCTTGACGGCGGCGGCTCTACAACCATGGTAGGCAGGGAACTGGGCGCCACCTCCCCGGAAGTGATGAACAGTCCCTCCGACGGCTTTGCCAGAGGCGTATCAAACGCAATTGGTGTTTTCTCCATTGCCCCGCATTCAGCTTTATCCGGATTGGTCATAGACACGGAAGACGGAAATATTTTTGTAAACACCACAAGAGTGTTTACTGTGAGAGGCTATGACAAGTATTTCAATCCGGTGGAAGTAAAGCCTGAAAACGTTAAATGGAGCGTTACGGGGGTCAAAGGCGCCTTCAATGGAAATGTATTCAAGCCTTCAACCTTCGGCGAAGGCAGAATATTTGCCAAAGCAGGCGCTGTTTCTGTTTCGTATCCCATCAGTGTACTATCTGCGCCTGTAAAGCTTGTATTAAGCGATAATATTGTAAAGCTGCCCATTAACCAGACAAAGACCTTTACTGTAAAAGGTATCAATAAGAACGGCTACTCGGCAATTATAAATCCCGGAGATGTGAAATGGACAGTTAACGGAAATATCGGAGCTTTTACCGGCACCACATTCACAGCCAAAACCAAAGGTACCGGCTATATCGATGCCTCCATGGGAAACACCCATGCTTACAGTGCCGTATCAGTTTCACAAGCTGCAACCTCCATAAGAGATAATTTCGAAGCCGCCAACGGAAGCTTCGCTGCATATCCCGATACTGTCAAAGGATCTTATGAGATTTCAACGGAACAAAAATATGCCGGCAAGTCTTCAGGCAAGCTCACTTATGACTTTACAGCAACAGAAGACACTCGGGCCGCATACATGGTACTGCCTGACAAGGGTCTCACTTTGGAAGCAGGCGTATCAAGGCTCGGCTTGTATGTATATAATGACCACGGTAATTCCAACTGGCTAAGAGCAGAGATAATAGATGCAAAAGGACAAAAACAGCTTGTAGATATAGTGAGAAATCTTGATTGGACAGGGTGGAAAAAGGTGGAAACTACTCTTGAGAATATTGAGATGCCTGCAAAGCTGACACGCCTTTACCTTGTACAGATAAACCCGGTAGCTGAATCGGGGGCAGTGTATTTCGATGATCTGTCAATTACAAACAGCGGTTATCCGGCAATAGATCCGACAAAAATACCGAAGGACACCATACCTGTGGATGAAGCATATAAGGTTGAAAAGTTCACAAAAGCTACCTCCGATTCATTCCGGTTCGGTTTGCTGGGTCAATCCAGAGAGCCTGCTAATGCCCTTGAAAAGCAGCTTATATGGATTTACGCGGATAAAATCAATAAGTATGTAGATGTATCTGTCGTCCTGGGAACCGGTTCCCACGAAGCTGTATCAAAGTTAATTAAGAAGAAACCGGTCGTAGCTGTCAACACCGTTGATTTGAAAAGCACTAAAAAGGTAGACTATGAATATTCGTTCACAGATATTAAAAACAGCAGGTTTTTCAAAATGGACATGCGGAATAAAGGCTTGAGGCTCAGTGATTCCTCTCAGTGGCAGCAATTTCAGAAGGATCTTGACTCTTTCAAGGGCAGCAATGCTTTCATTCTTCTGGAAAATTCCCCTGATAAATTCAGTGACAAGCTTGAAATGAAGCTATTTAAGGAAACTTTGACCAAATACAAGCAAAAGACCGGCAAAAACGTATGGGTATTTTTCAAAGGTGATAAAAATGAGAGCTATATGGAAAGGGGGATCAGATATATTTCAGCCGCGGGTTATGAAGTACCCGGCCTGGCGCCAGGCAAAACCGGACCGGCAGTTTATGTGATGGTAACGGTAAAAGGTAAAGCCATAACATATAATTTCAGGCAGATAGATTCGTAAAAGATATTTCAAAGTCAGCCTCCCTGAACCGGCCATCAGGGAGGTTTTTCCATAAAATATCTTTTAGGCCTTCTACTTGTAAATTTGAAATGCTATAATAATTTACATGCCGTATATAGCGGTTTGTTACCAATATTAATTCCGGAGGATAATTGTTTATGGATTCAAGAATATTATTTTCATCAGTTAATTACGATAGATACGA
>VEPD01000456.1 GCA_012027035.1 Ruminiclostridium sp.
GCTTAACAAGGATGTAAAAGTATCAGTTGGTATTGCCGGTACAGGCGGCGGGATGAAGAAGTTTTATGCCGGACAGATAGACATTTGCGACGCATCCAGGCCGATAAAGCAGGAAGAGATTGATGCGGCAAAGAAAAACGGTATCGAATACACGGAATTCAAGGTAGCTTTCGACGGATTGTCCGTTATTGTAAACAAGGGAAACGATTGGGTGAAAAGCCTTACTGTTGACCAGCTTAAGGCAATGTGGGAGCCGGACAGCAAAATAAAGACCTGGAAGGACATGGACGCTTCGTGGCCGGCTGAACCTATCAAATTCTATTCACCGGGAACGGATTCAGGTACTTTTGAATACTTTACTGAAGAAATTACCGGGAAAAAAGGCGCCATCAGGACCGATATCACTCCCAGCGAAGATGACAATGTACTGGTTACAGGTGTTGCCAATGACAAAAATGCAATAGGCTATTTCGGATATGCATATTATCTCGAAAACAAGGATAAGCTCAAAATCGTTCCGGTAGACAGTGGAGCAGGACCGGTGGAACCTGCTTTTGACACAATCAAAAACGGAACTTACAAGCCCCTGTCCAGACCGTTGTTCATATATGTGAATAACAAGAAGCTTGCAGAGGATCACATCAAGGAGTTTATAAGATATTATCTGACAGAGGGAAAAGCGCTTGTCGGTGATGTAGGATATGTTCCTCTGGAGGATGCGGCATATGAAACAGAGCTTGTAAAAATCAAATAGCCCATCATCGATAAAATAATTTAAAGGCGTTCTTTTAATAATTCTGATTAATACTATAGCGGCAATTACCAAATTATCCTTGCAGAATTAAAATTCATCTGTTTTAAACATATGGTACTTATTCATATCACAATATTCATATAATAATGTAAAGATATCCGAATAGGGTGAATGGCCTATTTATACGACAGCATACAGAACTCATAGAGATTTTCCTTATAATAGAAACAAAGCGGTAGAATATGCCCATAAATGGTCATACAGGCGGAACCCCGCCTTTCTGGATTTTGAGAATCTCGGAGGGGACTGCACCAACTTCGCGTCGCAGTGCATATATGCCGGAAGCGGGATAATGAATTATGCGCCGACTTATGGCTGGTATTATATATCATCGTATAACAGGACGCCTGCATGGACCGGTGTAAATTATCTTTATGATTTTATCATACACAATAATGGAACGGGACCGTTTGCAGAAATAGTGGATGTAAAGGATGCAAGGCCGGGCGACATAACCCAGCTTTCTTTTGACGGAGGCGGATTCTTCAACCATTCTCCCGTTATCATTCAGACGGGAAGCGTACCCGGACCGGATAATATACTGGTAGCCGCCCATACCGACGATGTTGACTACTATCCGTTGACAGGCTATGATTGGGTGGATATTCGGTTCATTCACATTCTAGGGGTCAGAGTTTAGGCTTTGCCGGCTCTTCCACAGTAAAAAAAGTCTCAAGATTCAACAGCATGATAACTCTATTTTCAACTTTTATAATACTGCTGATAAATTTGCGTTTCATACCGTCCAATATTGCGTCCAATGTTGCGGGTGCAGCTTCAATATCCTGATCCTCTACCTTTTTTATTTCATTGATGCCATCCGCAATAAGGCCTGCAATAGCCGACCCGGTATTTACCATGATTATTTTGGTATCATCGTCCAAATCCTTTGCCGGCATACCCAATCTTTTCCTTAAGCTGAAAACCGGATAAACCTTACCTCTCAGGTTAATTAAGCCTTCTACGTATTCCGGCGTATTTGGCACCTTGAAAATATCCATGCGGTGTTCTATTATATTTACTTTTGATACATCAACTCCGAATTCCTCGCCATTTACATTGAATACGACCAATTGACGTGCAGCCACGGTTACCCCCCCAAATCTCATATGAATAGTATGATCATTTCATATAATAGTTACTAACTCCTATAGCTGGCATTGATTTTAATATAGTCATAAGAGAAATCACAAGTCCACATATGATCCGAATAGAGGCCTTTGTTCAACTTTACAAGTATTTTTACTTCCTTTTCATGCAGGATTTCCTTTGCCTTTTTCTCATCGAAAGCAACAGCGCTGCCGCTTTTGCATACCAATAAATCGCCTATATATATATCGATATTAGCAGGATCGAATTCAGCGCCTGAATATCCCGCGGCGGTAATAATCCTGCCCCAGTTTGCGTCTTCTCCGAAAATTGCTGTTTTAACAAGAGGAGATCTGGCTATTGCGCTTACTGCCTTATAAGCATCTTCAGCGTTAGCCGCACTTTCCGCTACTATTTCCACAAGCTTGGTAGCCCCTTCGCCGTCTTTGGCTATCAGCCTTGAAAGCGATGTGCAAACAAATTCAAGCCCGCTTTTGAATTTCTCGTAA
>VEPD01000139.1 GCA_012027035.1 Ruminiclostridium sp.
GCCGCAAGGATACCCGAGGACACGGAAAAGGTTTCTATGATTCCCAATGCCTCAATCTTTTCAAAGCTGCATGTGCTGTTTATGGCTTTAAATACCTGCCCGTCGATATTGGGTATCAACAGCCTGTCGATAAGGCCGCTCCCCGCAGCTTCCGCCGCAACCTCTACGGAATTCTTGACATTTGCGACATCTCCGCCTATCAATATAACATATTTGCCGGGGCACATCGGTAGCGCTTGAAGGACTTTTACCTCCGAAGCCTTGACCATCCGGTCGCATAGTTCTATTCCTCTTGCAATACTGGAAACCTCTATAATACCTATCGCCTTCATTTTGTACCTCCGAAACAGCAAGCTGCATTGGCAATTTACATTTTCTTTTATACTATTACTACAGCGAAACAAACATTAATTTACGGCGTTTATGCGCCTTCCGGAAATATCGCGAACGCTTCAACGCGCTATTTCCGGAAGGATAATTAAAATGTTTCGCTGTAGTATTATGCCTCAATCACAATATTCGCCGATACTTCCTTAACAATCCCTTTGGCCGGGCTGTGCAGATTGGCGCCGATGGAATTCTCAGGTATCACCGCTACAAGCGTCCCTGTATCAACTAAATCCCCGGGTTTTACAACAGGTACGGAATGAGCCCCGATATGCTGCTTCAACGGGAGAACATACCTGCCTGCTTTCAAGTTATTATCAACAAACTGCAGGTGTCTGTCGTATTCAGCCAGCCCCAGTCTGTTTGTCAGCCTGTTTGCGGGAACTTTTCTGTAATCCCTTGATATATTAACCTCTTCCAACCTGAAAGCCTTAAAGTCCGGCTATATTTTATTCCTGCCCATAACATCTTTAAGAAAACCGTTGACCAGATTGGGAGAAAGTCCCATGGTGCATGAATAATATCCGCATAGTCCGCACTCGCTGCATAGAGCCGCCGAATATACACTCCCGTGATCGATGTTCCCATCCGTCACCGGAAGCAGCCGCATCATCTTGTGCGGCTGCAGCTTGTGCCCAAGCAAAAACCGCGGACACATTTCGGTACAGAAATTACACTGGCAGCATACCGACCTGGCCCTCTTGAAAGCTGTCTCAAGCGACTGGGTCTTCATTTCAACCAGTTTATGATTCCCTGGCAGAACAATGATACCGCCGGTAGTTTTTACAACAGGTTTGTCAAGGTCATTTTCCAGCTTACCCATCGCAGGCCCGCCGACTATTACTGAAAACCTGTCGCTGCATGCTCCTCCGGCAATTCCTTCTATTGCATCCCGAATGGAAATACCGATGGGTACCTTTGCAACTGCAGGCCTGTTTACCTCTCCTGTCACAGTAACATACCTGTGGGTAAAGCTTTTGCCTTCCAGTGAATCTGCAATCAGAGCCAATGTATGGACGTTGCTCACCACCGCTCCCACATTCAGAGGAATTCCACCCATAGGCACAACCCTGCCGGTAGTTTCATATAGCAAAACATGTTCGTCCCCGGCAGGGTAAAAATTATCCAGTTCAAATATTTTAATTTTATCGGTATTTTGAAGCAAACCCTCAAGCAACCTTATTATGTCGCTATGCTTACGCTTAACGGCAATGACTCCACTTTCCGCACCAACAGCCTTCATTGAGGCTTTCAAGCCGATAATCACCCTGTCTGCCTCACGGAGAAGAAGATGGCGGTCGGTCTCCAGCAGCGGCTCACACTCCACACCGTTTGCGATAACCACATCCGCCTTCCCCGACAGCTTGACATGCGCTGGGAAGCCGGCTCCGCCTGCTCCGACTATACCTGCCTGCCTTATAAGATCACATATTTCGATTTTATCTCCTGCTTTTTTTGTTGGCATGGACATTTCTGCTCCCACAAAGAAAGAAATTTCTGTTTTCTGTTTCCTATTTCTTGATTTCTGATTTCTGACTTCTGATTTCTGTTTTGCCTTTCCCGTGTCCCTATAACTTATACAATCCTGAACTGGTCTTTCAAAACACACCTTCTCTGCCTTGTAAAGGTGACAGGCGATGTCAGTCCTTCGCCGGTAGGGCTCGCTATCGTAAATGTGGCAAAGCCCTCTCCCAGCATTCCAAGCCCGGCATAGGACGGACCATTTTTTACAAAAATTGATGTGTTGATTTCTTTGGCCATTTTAGACAGGTTTTCGATGTTCCTGGAATGCATCATTGCCGTATGCCCGTTGCGCTGTTCAGCCTTTACAGCC
Organism: Ruminiclostridium sp.; assembly: GCA_012027035.1. Classification (GTDB taxonomy): domain Bacteria; phylum Bacillota; class Clostridia; order Acetivibrionales; family DTU013; genus MnB-11. Next base: position 2,222 of record VEPD01000139.1, read on the forward strand.
ATCTTTACAGCCTGGTTCACATCCTTTGCGCGCACAATGGGAAGAACCGGCATAAGCTGCTCAAGGTTCACCAGCGGATGTGCTTCATCAACTTCAACGATTGCAAGCCTTATATCATCAGGTACTTCAATTCCTATCTCTTTCAGAATTATTTTTATATCCCTGCCCACAAATTTTTTGTTGACAGAAATATCATTTCCCTCGCGCTTGACGGTAATGATATCCATAAGCTTTTCCAGCTGCTGCCTGTTCAATTCATAGGCTCCATGCCGCAGCATTGCATTTTTCAGCTGTCCTGCAGCTATGTCGACAACGAAGACCTCCTTCTCTGCTATACAAAGAAGGTTATTGTCGAAGGACGCTCCGTCCACAATACATTTTGCGGCATTCTCCATATCCGCTGTTTCATCCACTACTACAGGAGGGTTCCCCGGCCCTGCGGCAATGACCTTTTTCCCTGATTTCATTGCTATCCTTACAATCTCCGGCCCGCCTGTCACTACCATCAACCTGATGTCCGGGTGCTCCATAAGCACCATTCCCGTCTGTGAAGTGGAATTCTCAACGGTAGTCAGCAGGTTTTCGGGTCCGCCGGCAGATACAATCGCCATATTTAGAAGCTTCACTGTCAATTGGGTGACTTTCTTCGCTGCGGGATGCGGATTGAACACCACGGCATTTCCGGCAGCTATCATTCCTATGCCGTTGCATATAACGGTCTCGCTTGGGTTTGTGGACGGCGTGATGGCTCCGATAACTCCATATGGAGCCCTTTCGACAAGAGTAAAACCGTGGTCTCCGGTATACGCCACAGGTGAAATATCTTCGACTCCCGGTGTTTTAGCCGCCGCCAGGATATTCTTTTTAATCTTGTCTCCGACTTTCCCCATACCTGTCTCTTCTACAGCGTCAACTGCAAGCTGATGGGTGTTCTCAATGACCGTATTTCTCATTGCGGCGATTATTTCTTTCCTCTTTTCAATACATAAAGATGCAAGTTTCACCTGGGCGTCCCTTGCCGACCTGATGGCCTGTTCAATGCATGTAAAAACACCATTTTGCGATATTCCCGCATCAATGCCAACCGGCTTTTTGGGGCCGTCCTCCGCTTCAATTAATTTACCCAGGACTTCCCTGACAAGGCTTTCCAATTGCAGCTCGTCTATTTTCATGTAGCATCTTCCTTTTTCTTACAGTACAATTTTGTACCGCCAATATCAATGGAATCAAGAATACCTATGACCGACTGGTCAACAGGGATTTTAGAATATCCGTCGGCCAGTCTTGCCGAGCTTCCCCCGACAACCATTACAATCTCACCCTCGCCTGCTCCTACTGCATCAAGCGCAACAAGCGGACTGTTTTCATTCTTGAGAGTGCATAGGTTCAGCGGCTGGATAACCAGCATCTTCTTTCCCCTTAAATTCTCATCCTTCTGCGTACAAACTATGTTTCCAATTACTCTTCCAATAATCATAATTGCACCTATTCCACCTATAATCCATTACCCATAGCCCATAGCCAATTACTTATACACTGTTTCAATTCCCTTTTCCTTTAAATAATCCCTGGCAAGCGGAGTTATGACAGTATTTCTGCCGACCTCAAGAAAGCCCGACTCAATACCTCTCAAATCCTCCATGCAAATGACCTTTTTGTCTCCGAAAGCATATCTGTCTTTAATTGTTTTTAAAGCATTTCCAGTTATAACGTTAGAATCGGCTGGATCTTTTTTTTCTGAAAGATTAACCTTACCGGAATTTATCAACTCCAGCACAACTTTTGTAACTATTTTAACCAAAAGCTCAATGTCCAGACTAATCCCCCCCTTATACTGCAAAGGCTGATACGATTATTTATTGACAGCTATCGGGAATATCTTTTCAAGGTCTCCATGCGGACGCGGAATGACATGCGTCGAAATCAGTTCACCCACCTTTTTGGCAGCCTCACTGCCGGCGTCTACCGCCGCTTTGACTGCAGCGACATCTCCTCGGACAACCGCAGTTATATATCCCGATCCGATTTTAACATATGATACAAGCACTACATCGGCAGCCTTTACCATAGCATCCGACGCCTCTATGCAGCCAACCATTCCTTTTGTTTCAATCATACCAAGCGCTTCATAATTCATACAATCACCTCATCCATTTCATTCGGATTTTTTTTGCAGAATACCCTTTAAAACTTCTTCAACATCATCATGCGGTCTGGGTATAACATGAACCGATACCAGTTCTCCCACTCTTCTTGCAGCGGCAGCTCCCGCATCGGTGGCCGCCTTGACCGCCCCGACGTCTCCATGGATCATTACCGTTACCAGTGCAGCCCCTACCTTTTCGTATCCCGCCAATGTTACATTGGCTGCCTTTACCATGGCGTCCGCCGCTTCCACCGCACCTATGAAGCCTCTTGTCTCAATCATGCCCAATGCTTCCTTCAACTAAAAACACATCCTTTCATGTGAGCTATTTGTTTAATTTTGATATTTCATTCATAATAATTCGTTTAATAATTTCGTTTAAATCGGATTTGTCCTTTTGCGTACCGGATATGTCTTCTACTGCTATCACTTCAGGTTTCTTCTCCGTCCCCATGATACAGGCCGGCTCATCCCTGTGGTCAGGGGTTTTTCCGCATGCGCCGCAGCCTGTACACTGGAGATTGGCCTTCCCGTATACCTCCGTCCTTACTTTGAACAGCTTCTCGGTTTCCCTTTGGTCCAACACCCTTTCTCCCCCAAGCATCCTTGCATATAACGAAATGGAAGCAAAGTGCTCCAGCGTCTCCATTTTATAATAGGCGTCCATGACGCTGCTTCCAACGGTCAGAGCGCCATGGTTGGCTAACAGCAGCGCATCCGAATTATCGATATGTCTTTCCACAGCTTTGGGTATTTCATCCGTAGATGGAGTCCCATATTCGGCCATTGATACCGAACCCAGCGAAAATATCACCTCCGGGAGCGTGATCTTATCAAGGGTTTTGCCTGCAACAGCAAAAGCTGTGGCTTTGGGAGGATGCGCATGGACAATTGCCTTTACATCGCTTCTTTTCCTGTATACGGCAAGATGCATCTTCATCTCTGATGTAGGCTTCATAAAGCCTGATATCAATCTGCCCTCCATGTCCACCTTCAGCATCTGGTCAGAAGTCATATCCCCTTTGCAAACACCGGTGGGGGTGATCAATATCTCGTTTTCATTCAGCCTGACACTGATGTTACCGTCGTTTGAAGCCACCAGGCCTTTTTGATACAATCTTTTTCCTGCTTCGACAATTTCGAGTCTGAAGTTGTTTTCACCAACCAAATCCATTACCTCATTTCATGATAACTGTTTTATATGAATCCATAAATTTCAGTATACCATTTAGAATTCATAAATTCCAGTATACCATCCATTTCCAAAAAAGCTTCTTACTGTTTACAAAAGCAGCAACTGCGGCGTTTCCAGCAATTCCTTCACTTCTTTTAAAAATGCCGCTCCTACAGTCCCATCAATAACCCTGTGGTCAAAAGAAGCCGTTACCGTCAGCATATGTTTCACCGCCAGCTGGCCGTTTACCGCAACAGCCCTTTCCTCAATACTACCAACAGCCAGAATGCAGCTTTCAGGCTGGTTTATGATTGCCGTAAAGCATTTCACACCATACATCCCGAGATTCGACAGGGTAATGGTGCCCCCTGTCATATCAGCTTGCTGAAGCCTGCCTGTTTTCGCCTTTTCAATGTTTGCTGCATTCAAAGACGCAATCTCAGGGATGGATTTTCCGTTTGTTTCCTTTACTACAGGAACCACCAAGCCATTTTCGATTCCAACAGCCAGCCCAAAATTCACATTCTTATATACCCTGATCTTCTCCCTGTCAAAGGTGGAATTAATCATGGGATACTTTTCAATAGCCTTTGACGCGCATTTGATAATAATGTCGTTAAAGGAAACCTTGATGCTGTTGTTTTTCGGATGATCATTCAGCAATTTCCGCAGCAAGATTGCTTCCATCATATCAATATCAACCGATATTGTATAGTACGGTATGCAGGAAATGCTTTCAACCATGCGTGCGGCTATTACCTTTCTCATCGGGGAAGTTTCAACCAGGTAATAGTCCTGTGAGTCCTGTTCAACCTTTTCTCTTTCAGCTGCAAGATACTGTTCGACATCGGCCCTTTTTACCGGCTGTCCGGAAGTCCGCCCCGCTATTTCCTTCAGGCTGATGCCGCTATCGGCGGCAAGCTTTCGGGCTGCCGGAGACGCAAGCAATTTATCCGGATGTGATAGGACAGGCTCTACATCCGGTATATCTTCATCTTTTTTATTGATAGCTTCTTTCTTCATTAACGGTTGGTATTCGTAATCGCTATCACCTGCTGCTTTTTCA
>VEPD01000457.1 GCA_012027035.1 Ruminiclostridium sp.
CCTCTGCAGCCTTTTTATATAATTTCAGCTGTTTTTCAAAAAGGACGAACCAGGGATTTTCCCGGTTGAGCTCAAATCCCGAAGTCTCTCTTAAATCCTAGAAAAAAGGTATGGTCATGGATGAAACCCAGCCGTTTGAATTATCGTTCACAAAGCGCTGCTCTCCTCCAACAAGCCCTCCATAAAGTCCTTCATCCAGCTCTGACAGATAACAGGCGGGTATTGAGTCATCCTCAAGGCTGGAATAGCAGGATAAATACTCATCCCAGAATTGAATCCTTTCATTCAGGTCAGGATATACCGTCTCTCCGTTTGAGTGCGCCTTTGCATACTGTTCCACAACAGGATTTGAAATACACATCCTGGCATAAATCCTGTTATGGCCTTTACCTGTGTAAAGATCATTCAATCTTGCAATTGCCTCTTTGTAATTATTTTTATAAACCACAACATTCCTCCAATATTACGAGAAACTATAATTTGCATTAAAAAGCTTTGGGAATTAATAAACGCCAGTCATCGCTGCAATGATTCACCCTGTTATCCTGATATTTAGTAAAAGACCATTCATATTCGTCCGATGTTATGGGGACTACATCAAATACAGGGTTGAAGCCGGCTTCATTACAACTTTCCGTAATATTTTTCAACAGGTTTTCAATATTATTAATATCTGTCACGGGATCGATATTGGCTACTGCAATTTCATCTGCTCCTCCATTAAGCGTTTTTATTATCCTATCCTTAAGCTCTTCTGCGGACGATTGTTGTATGATTATGGGGTTTATTATGGAAATAAATCCAGCTTCCGGTATGGAATTTTTTGCCTTTCTTATGTCGCTATTATGGGATCCGTCAATTTTATAAATATATGGCACCCGTTTGTATAAATCCACAAATTTATCAGTTAATGAATCACAGTTGTGAAGATAAATAAATTTTTCACATGAAAATAAGCGCTTTGTTTCGCCAGCAACAAGAATATCATACGGAAGTCCCATTTCCTCATAAATGGCCGGACCGATATGAACATTGGTACAGTTTGCAAGGAACACCTGCTTCAGATCAAACTCCCGGGAGAAAAACTCATAAACCTTGATTACCGTTTGGGCAATAACTTCAAGCAGATGCCGCGCCAGGTCCTTTTTCATTAAGAGGTCAAAGTAAAACTCTTCTCCCCTGATTCTATAAGCCGCATTTACGGAGCCCTCGACATTCTGGCCGATTACTGCACTGCCATACCTTTTATTCAGAATTTCCTTTCTTCTTAACATCCATTCTGAAAACGGAGTCGAGGCTATATCCACCGGTTTTAAGCTCCTTATTTCATCCTCCGCCAAGGGATAGGCCTGCCAGAATCCTTCTTCAATACACTTGAGCCTGACGCCAAGTATATATGGAATAAAATCCACACACCATTTCATTATCACATTTGTGATTTTATTGTCCCTTACAGGAATCTCTTCTCCTACGCCATATTCACCGAATTTTTCAAACAAGAAACGTTTCCTCTCAAGATAAACCCTTTCCAATTCGTCGTCGCTTGCCTCACAAGGCTCTCTATGTTTGCCTTCTTCATAAAAATACTTATTCCACCAGCCGGTTGTACAGGTCAGTACAATATTTAAATCTTTTTTCACAAATGTGCTCCTGTTCCATATGCTTACTTATTCTTTATGCCATGTCCCGGATACGTTTTCATCATATTTCTGGAGCCCTGTGCGATATATTCAATGTCGCCCACCGTCATAAAATAACGTACTCCCTGTTTAATCCAATACTCTGCGATTTCATACGAAGGCGTCCACATTCCCGGTACTTTCCCGAATGATATGGCTGTCTCAAACAAGCATTTCATGGCTTTCAACACATCAGGATGGTCAAATTTTCCAGGGTAACCCAAACTGACAGTCAAATCAAACATACCTACAAACATGATATCTACTTCAGGTACCTGTAGTATTTCTTCGATATTTAAAAGTCCCTTGCGTGATTCTACATGTGCAATCAATACTGTCTCCGAGTTCGACTTCCTAACCCATTCAGCTTCATCCACCGGCTCATAATCCGTATTCCCCAGCCCTGGGCCAGCGGCTCTGACTCCCTCAGGCGGAAATTTGATATACGAAGCTGCTTCCTTCATTTGCCCAG
>VEPD01000339.1 GCA_012027035.1 Ruminiclostridium sp.
GAATACATAGACATAAGGCCCAACATAGGTGCGACTGCTACCATAATGACAAAATATCTCCAGGAACTTGAGATACCTATAAAAACCGAGCTTGCAACAGCGCTATTATATGGTAAAAAAGTGGATACGGATGACTTTCGCAGCAATACCGCTCCTGCTGACATGCCAGCCGCAGCATATCTATTTCCTCTTGCTAATCTAGCTATACTGCACCGCATAGAAACGCCCTCAAAATCTACTGAGTCTATAGATATTCTTGGTGAAGCTATCAAGAACAGGCAGATAAAAGGCAGTTACCTGATCTCAAATGTCGGGACTATACGCGACAGGGATACTCTTGCCCAGGCTGCGGATTACATGCTTACCCTTGAAGGAATAACTACAACCCTTGTTTTTGGTCTTAGTGAAGATACAATATATATTTCCGGAAGATCGCGGGATGACAGGATAAATATCGGAAAAATCCTGACTGATGCATTCGGTGCTGATAAGGCCGGAGGACATGCCACCCTTGGAGGCGCACAGATCCCTCTTGGGGTTTTCAGCGGTACGAAAGATATGCAGACGCTTCTCAAACTGGCTGAAGAGGCTGTAGTAAAACGATTCCTGACTGTCATAGGGATGCAGAAAGAAACAAGTTGATAGCCTTTCTCGCTCGTCCTCATGCTATCAAAAGGCGATAGGAAGCCTGAACAAACTCCGTATAACCTAAAATCAAGCGCACAAAATGGTAAAAAATAAAAATATCATAGTGCGTCAATTAAATGATTAAAACACTTGAGGTGAAAAGTTGAGTAAATATTCTGATATGATTAGAATGTATAATATATTAGAGAAAGAGACCGATGACCTCGGATCAATCATTCATTTTGATGAAAAAAATCTTGATACTTTTGGAATACGAGTTTATAATTTGCTTTTTATGTCCTGCAACCTTTTTGAACTTGCTGCCAAAGAGATTGTTAAAAGTACATCTGAAATTACAGAAAGCTCTATGAACGTTTGGAAAATAAATCCAATAATATGCCAGTATTCAAAAACCGAATTGACATTTATTCCGATGGGGCTTAAATTCAAGCCAATGGAAACATTAGGCTATGCAAACATAGAAACCCGTGTACTCGGTTGGTGGAAGGAATACAATTTGGTGAAACATAATTTATCGCATATTCATAAAGCCACATTACGGAATTTAATCTATGCTCTGGGTTCGGCTGGATTATTAGTTAGTCAGATAGCCCGTCCTGAGTATATGTACCGTGTTGAAAGAAGTATATTATTTGATAGTCTGTATATGCCTTGCATTCGTTAAATTTGAGAGTATTATGGGGATATACTATAAATATCGAGCATTCAGCGGGATGCATCGAATTCATTCCGATGTCGGTGACTTTAAGAGGAATTATTTTGAAAATTTATCCAGAATAGTTATCTATTCCCTTAACAATAACTACCCCCAGATATTATGGACGAGTACCAGCTTGATTATTTCAAAGATAATGGATTTGTACGAAAACAATGCCCAAAGTGCGGCAAGAATTTCTGGACCAGGGATCCCGAAACTGAATTCTGCGGAGACCCGCCCTGCGTTTCATATTCATTTATAGGAAAGCCGGTTTTCAAGAAAGAATATGACATATCCTCGATGCGGGAAGCGTATCTTTCATTTTTCGAGAAAGAGGGACATACACGGGTAAACCGTTATCCTGTTATTGCACGCTGGCGTGATGATATTTATCTTACAATCGCTTCCATTGCGGATTTCCAGCCTTTTGTCACATCCGGCCTTGTCCCGCCGCCTGCTATTCCTCTTTCGAAATCGCAGCCCTGCATCCGTCTTGATGACCTTGACGCAGTAGGCAGGAGCGGACGCCATCTTACAACATTTGAGATGATGGCTCATCACTGC
>VEPD01000355.1 GCA_012027035.1 Ruminiclostridium sp.
ATCTCAAGATGTATTTATCCACCCTGAAGAAAGTGATTAAAAAAGGTGGTTATGTTATTATCGCTGCTTTTTCATTAAAAGGAGCAAAAAAGTGCAGCGGTCTGGATGTTAAAAATTATGACCAGAACATGCTTGCAAAATTCTTGCGAGAGGATTTTAGGCTGCTTGAATATTTTGATTATACATATTATATGCCTTCGGGTAAGCCAAGGCCATACATATATACTTTATTTCAAAACAAGCGATTAGGGTGCTGATATTTTCTGAAAGGGTATGTAAAAACCACAAGAACCGCTGAAAGTAACCGAATTTTTTTATTTGCGGATTTGTATCTGTTTTGAACAAAACTGAAAAAAGGCGATGCTTGATTTCGAATTACTATCCCATTAATTCAATCACCGAAAAACTTTTAATTTAAGTTTGTACAACAAATGTGTTACATAACAAAAATGTCGCATAACACCTAACACTAAAAAAGCATTCTAATTTGACAGTTACATGTGAAGCTACCAACTGTAGCAGAGCTGAGGAAATATCAATTATTTTTGTTATAAAATAAAATTGGGCCTCAGAAAATCCAAAACAATATATATATTTATGACTACTGATGTGATATAAAAAGACACTTCAAAAGGGATTTTGGTAATGGCAAAATTTACTAATATTGAAACAGAAATTCTGAAACAGGTTACTATTGACCGTTTGCGAACTAGTCTTGAAAAGATTCGAGAGGCTGCAGAAGATATTTGGGCTGATGACGCCCCGCGTATCATACAAGACTATACTGATCATGGAATAAAGCATAGTGAACGGTTGGTTGATTTTATATATAATTTGTTACATGCGAATGATGGCAGAGATCTTTCAGCACAAGAAATGTATCTGCTCTTGGCTGGGATTTATTTACATGATATTGGGATGCAATGTGATTTGATTACATTTCCAAATATTAAGGAGAGAGCAGAAGCTTTAGGCGCTAAATTTGAAGTTGATTTCACTGCGAAGACGGCCAGCAAATATAGTATAGACGAACAGAAAGCTATCCGAAAGAACCATCAGTATTTGACAGCAGCATGGATAGATCATGCAAGCAGAACTGGTAAAACAGTGTTGGGTCAAGCTGCCAAGACCATCCCTGAAGACCTCGTAGATGATCTTATGGATGTGTGCAAACATCATGCAAAGTTGCCTATTAGTGATTGCCCTCTCACTTTCAAGTTTGACCCGACTGGGCGTAAACTACTGGTCGCTTCGCTTCTACGCTTCTCAGATGAATTGGATGTAGAGGGGCATCGTGTATCAATAGAAACGGTTAAGAATTTCTCACTCGATCCTCGAAATAGTATTTATTGGTGGCTACATAATCGAACAAAAGTTGTCTTTAGTGCTCGCAATGTAATTATTATAACCATCCGGTTACATCCAGAAGATGTAAAAAATTATGGTTTATTCATTCATGACACATTCATCACTGAATTTCAGACAAAAAACCGACCTGTATTAAGTGTACTTGCACGAGATGGAATCCCAATTTTGATAGGTGATGATTCTAAGGTAATTGAACATGACCGTGCTGAGCGTTTGCCCATTGAAATTGTTCGGGTATTAGAGACGATGCAACAAGAACACAATCCTCTGATTGAACTAGCTGATGAAGTACGCATCTGGTTGCGAGCAATTCGCTATGAAGTGAGTGATCTCCAGACACGTGATGATCGAACTGTGGATATGATTGCGACAATGGAGCAAGGTACAGTAAAGCAACGAGTGCTTATACGCTGTATTGGTGGTGAAATTACCTCGGAAGATGTGGATTTTTTGGATAAAGCCCTTGACCGCAAAACTCCACAAGGATGGCTAATAAGCGATAAACGTGTATCCGATGGAGCCCGCAAGCGGGCAGCTGGAGATGATGCCTTTAGAGTTTTTAATCTATCCAATTTTTTACAACAGATGGTTTGGGGACCTTATTTTGACTCTCTCAAAGCTCTGGTTGAAAAAAGTAGAATACCCGATCTGTATGTGGACTTAAAATGTTATAAACAGATGATGGATGCGAGTGGTAATGATATAAACAGAGAAAAATATTCTAGTTTGGATGATTACATAGACAATTGGCTTACTGAGCGCGCCAAGATGCATATTTCGCTTTTAGGTGAATTTGGCTCGGGTAAAACTTGGTTCTGCCGTCACTTCGCTTATCGCCAGTTAGAACGCTATCTTAAAGATCCAGTAAATGAGCGGTTACCAGTGCTAATTACTCTTCGCTCTTTTTCTAAAAACATGACGGAACAACAATTGATTAATGATGCCCTTTTAGAGCAATATAAGCTACCTTTTGTTGGTAGTGCCTTTGAAGTTTTCCAAGAGATGAGCCGGCGTGGTAAGTTATTATTAATTCTTGATGGCTTTGATGAGATGGCTCGACAAGTTGATTATCAGACTGTTGTAGATAACTTTTGGTTATTAGCCAATCTGGCAAAAGAAGGAAGTAAGGTAATCCTGACCAGTCGCACAGAGTACTTTCGATGGGCTAAAGAGTCTGAAAAGATTTTAGGTGGTGAAGAGTTTGGAAGGCGCACTATCCTATTATCGCCGCCTAAATTTGAAGTTTTATATTTGGAGCCGTTTAATGACGATCAAATTAGCCAAGTCATAACATTAAGATTAGGTGCTAAAGATGGGCCCCTTGTTGCAAAGCGCATTTTAGAGAAATCAAATTTGGCTGAGATGGCGCGCAAGCCTGTATTAGTAGAATTATTGTTGGCCGCCCTTGATGAGGTCAGCGCTGATGTGTTGGAGAATCCAGCTAGAGTTTATCTATATGCCACAAACAAACTACTTTTGCGTAATATGGATACAAAACGTACTTTCACAACAACTTCTGATAAGCTATATTTCCTGTGCGAATTGGCTTGGGAAATGATAAAAAGTGGGGAATTGCGTATACACTTCACATCTATCCCAGAAAGAATAAAAGAGTATTTTGGTGAAAGAATCAAGGATCAACATGAATTGGACACATGGGATTTCGACCTACGTAATCAGACCCTATTGCATAGAAATGCTGCTGGATATTATGAGTTTGCGCATAAGAGCTTAGCTGAATATTTTGTGGCATTCAAGTTCGCTGCTGAATTGAATTGTCTTTCTCAGGCTTTTTCGCAGACATATTGTGAAGCTGATGGCAAGTGTTGTCCGATTCCAATTAAACAAAAAAATGTCGTTGAACTGGCAGAGACATTTGGCAGGATGGCACTAACTGATAATCGTATGCATGCTGTTATAGTTTTACTTCTTGAGATCATTGCAGAAAATGCCTCATTAAGATTATGGGAATTAATTAAAGAGACTTCTGGAAAAACGCTAGAACAAGTGAAGTATGCAGGTGGTAATGCAGCGACAATTTTGAGGAGGAAGAATGAATCATTTGAGGGCGTAAACCTAGCAAATACAATTTTGGCCAGCGCCGATTTACATAACTCTAATTTTACAGATGCTGACTTTCAAAGAGCTTATATGGAAGAAATCAATATGAACGGATGTAATTTAACAAGAGCTAATATGAAAGGTTGTGATTTACATAAATGTAATTTTATAAATGCTATCTTACTAAATGTCAATATGATGGATGCTACCTTGACAGATATTCTGATAGATGATCCCAAAGTCAAAGATTTGACTTGGTCCTTAGATGGTAAGTATCTTGCAGCTATCACAGAGGTGGATATAAGAATATGGAATACAAGTACATGGGAATTGACTAATGTGCTACAAACGCGAATTGGTCAGGTAGATTATTTGGTTTGGAATACTAACACAGATTTGATTGTTACAACTTCCTTTCAAAATTCGCCGATTTCTGTTTGGGATATACATAGACCTGGGAAATTAAAGGTTCTAATTAATGATGAGATAATGAGCAATAATTTATACTTCTCACCATCTGGAAAATATTTATCCGCAAGTCACGGAGGATCAGGCAAAATAAGTATTTGGGATATCTCCACAGGAAAGAAACTGACATCATTCGAGGCTCAAAAAGGATGGTGTAATGCGGCATTATTCCTCCCAGATGAAGAAACTTTGTTATCGACGGGATATGGTGGAGATATTAGAATATGGAATTGGAGACTGCAGAATCTTATATTTAAATTCGTAATAATGGGTGCAGGAAATGCATATCAACTCCAATTAAATAAAAGTTATGACAGAGTTGCTGCAGTCACGAGTTTCCCAGAGAATCCTGATGATTTTGGAACCGAGATTTCGAAGAAGTTTTTGGTTTGGACTTTTCCAGATTTTAGGCCCGTTTTCTCAGAGGAGATCAGTTTTGCAAGGCAAGTATTTAGTTTAAGTCCAGATGGTTCAAGAATAGCTTTCATAGAACGAAAACAACTGAATTTATATAATTTAATATTAAAGAAAATTGAGGACAATTCAAAAGATGTTTTTCTTGTTGAGGATTATAAACAACCTTTAACCTCAATAAAATTTAGCGTTGATGGGAACATCCTTGCATACAGCAGTAAATCATCTATTTATTTATGTGATATCGATTCAGGAAGCACCAATTTTGGAGAATGCAATGAGGTGCTGAAGATAAAAATGGATTGCCAAGGTATGATTATTCGCGGCGCTCGTGGAATTCAACAAAAGAGAAAACTGGAAACTGAGGGTGAAGAAAAGGATACACTACTGGAATTCTTCGAAGAGCGTGGGGCGGTTCTGGATGAGGAGCAAAAACAGTTTCTAACGGAAGCACGAAAGGAAATGCCATCGAATAAGGTTTAGGGCATGAAATTTTAAAAATCGAGTCCCGATATATTAATAATCC
>VEPD01000272.1 GCA_012027035.1 Ruminiclostridium sp.
CTTTTTTCTTTCATCTTTGAATTTCCTGCTGTATAAATCAAGCTTTCTATAATATACGTCGTAGTGGTTAACCGCATAGACCAATTCATCCCCATCATTGTAAACCATTGCGCCAAAGTGGCCGTTTCCCAATGGGAGCGCCTCATTCCATCCGCTTAATGTGTTCCTGTAACAAATCTTGTGCATATCATACCCCATAAAAATTAATACATTTTAAACTTTTCTTATCTTTTTAAACCTCTTTTAAAATTGCAAGGTTTTTCGAAATCAATTCGCTGCGCTGCGCGACGCATGCGTATGACCTCAAAGGATCTTCGGGGGTATTTGTTACATAGTCCAGCATTCTCTCTACCGTTGTTGATGCAACATGGACTCTGGTATCCGAAGATGCGTAATATATAAATATGTCTCCGTTTTCTCTTGCAACCGCCCCATTACAAAATACTACATTTGAAACATCTCCGATCCTTTCCGCTCCTTCAGGTGCAATCAAATAACCTCCTGGACGGGATAAAACACGTTCGGGGCGGTCAAGCTCCGATAAAAAGGCATATAAGACATAACGCAAGCCTGCTGCAGTATTCCTGACTCCATGGGCAATATGCAGCCACCCTTTTGCAGTTTTTATAGGCGCGGGCCCCTGCCCGTTCTTATCTTCCTTTATGGTATGGTATTCCTTTGCATCAATAATGATTTCCTCGTCTATTACCGCATGCTCCATACAATCGGAATAGCCCCAGCCTATTCCTCCGCCCTTGCCCGCTTCTATGAAACTGTCCTGCGGTCTTGTATAAAAAGCGTATTTCCCGTTAATAAATTCCGGATGCAAAACCACGTTCCGCTGCTGTTGTGAACCTGTCTTCAGGTCATCCAGGCGCTCCCACGTCTTCAGATCTCTGGTCCTTGCTATTCCGCAAGCTGCAACCGCACTGGATGTGTCCCAGGCAGGCGCCGAGGGATCCTTCCTCTCGGTACAGAACAGGCCGTAAATCCAGCCGTCCTCGTGCCTGACCAGCCTCATGTCATACACATTTATGTCGGGTATGCCGGTTTCAGGCATGACAACAGGATAGTCCCAGAACCTAAAACTATCTATTCCGGTTTCACTTTCGGCAACTGCAAAAAAGGATTTTCTGTCGGCTCCCTCAACCCTGGCAACCAGATATATCTTACCGTCCAATTCAACTGCTCCCGGATTGAATACACAATTAACGCCAATCCGCTCCATCAAAAACGGATTTGCAGCATAATCAAGGTCATACCTCCAAAAAAGCGGCGTATGATCCCTCGTCAGGACGGGGTATTTATATCTGCTAAAAATGCCGTTCCCGACCCCCGACGCCTCATTCTTTAATTCAATAATCTCTTTCTGCTCTTGTATTAATGACTTAAGCCTTTCATCAAATATTGATCTATCCATAAAACGGCACCCCCCTCTTTGAGTTATATTCATCAACGATTTCTCCTACCAGCTTAACCCTTTCTATATCGCCTGTAGAAGACATCTCATCCGATATCCCCAGTATCAGTTTGGGTGCAAAAAGCTCAATTACCTTGCTGGCTTGCTCCTTTAACTCCTCTACCGTATAAAGCTCATCAAACAGAATTGCTGCAATACCATCGATCAGGAATATATCATCACCCAGCGCTTTTTTAACTTCTTCAAGCGTTACGTCCCCCTGCGGCTTTGGAGTAATTGCTTCTATCCCGTCAAGGCCGGTTTCTTTTGCAAAGGGCAGCAGTGATTTCGTGTCTCCATCCCAGTGAGAATTGGTAAACTTTCCGGCTTTATGCAGTAATTCGTTCCTTTTCTGATAGGAAGGCAGTACATATTTCTTGAAAAGATCCGGAGAAAGGGTACCACAGTGAAGGTTATCACCGAAATTCACAAACTCAAACGGTGATTTATTTACAACCTCTATCAGCCTTTCATGGCTTTCATCAAGTATTTTGAAGTACTTTTCCACCGTATCCCTGTAATCTGTAATTGCATAAATAGCCGCTTCCACGCCCATCATATCCAGATACAGATGCTCTACGTTTACACGCGGAAACATCATGGCAGGCATCCCCAGATCGCCCCACTCCGAATGGACCTTGTCAAACATGCCGTCAACCCATTCCCAGGTACATCTTTCTTCCGCCCACATGGCTACCTTCATATCCTCCTCGGAGGTAACCCACCACTTTTTGATGATATAGTGCCAGCTTGATTCCGTAGTTAAAATGATTGAATTGATTTTGCCTGCAGGAGTTTCCAGCACGTGCTCGACTTCGTTTTCCGAAATAGCTCTTGAATATCTTTTTACTTTAGGGTCATCTATTTTTCTGATACAGTGTAAATAATCATAAATCCTTGCCGAACACCCGAGCTTTTTATATAACCCGGGTAGATCCATACCTTCATAAGGCGCGGGAAGCTCTTCCTTTCTGAATACCCGATCCTGGTGCCAGCATCCGATCCTCGGCTGCCATATTATCTTTCCATTGGATTTTCCCCTGATTACATCCCTGTTAAGTTCTTCAAGATTCACATTTCTGTGATCGGTTATGCGGCCAACCAATAGATATCACCCCCTTACTTATTCTCTTTTCGCTATCTTTCCTATAACTCAGCCCTATAAACCGAAATTCCCATAACTGCATAAAAAGCGTCATTGGCAACTGCTTCTACCTCTACTCTTTTCAATATGACATTTTCCCTCATGCTTATAGATAACAAATGAGCTTCCGTATCCACGCTCACCGGCTTCAGCAAATTCCCGGCTTCATTTGAGCCTGGGGGTCCGAATCTGCCGCCGATATTTTCAAACCCGTTATTCCGGGTATCATGAAACCTGCCAAGCACGGTGCCCCAGCAATCACCAATATCGTCCGGATTGTACAAATCGTGGGTTTGAATATCGCCGTCTTCATAATGCAGCCGGACACGCAAATTTATAACATGGCTCTGATTAGGGAATGTCATACCGGTAACCATAAGGTACAGGATTTGCCCCCGCTCATTTACCGGAAATTCCAATCCTTCCGGATAACCGCCTGCAAGAGTAACCACAGCCAAATTAGGCCCTGTTTTCGACGTCTTTATGGGAATTCCTTCACTTGTCCAGGCCACTCCATCCTGTCCTGTTTTCTCCCTCCAGGCCTCTGCAATAGGTGGGTTTTCCCATTTAAGGCACATGTCAATCAAGTGGGCCTTCCAATATTTAAAGCCGACCGTACTGGCAGGTTTTTCCGGAGGTATGGCACATTCAGCCACTCTTTTTATGACTTCTTCCGGCGACGACGCATTGTATTTATCCCCTATATCCACAAGGCTCCACCTTCTGAGATTCCTTTCCTTTATGGATGGAGATACCCACATATTCTTTATATCCGGTTCCTTTACAGAAGATATTTCAAATTCCACCTGCACCCAATAAGGGCATTCCGGACTTCCGTGACGGATAAACACAAGTGCGGCTCCCGGTTCACCGGCAGCTGTCCCTTTCAGCTTTCCATTTCCGATTGCCGTATTATCTAAAACACCTTGTGGATCGTAGAGTATAGCGTTATCTGAATGGAGAAGTTCCAGAGAGAACGTTTCAAACTGTTTTACCTTAAGCTTATCATATATAACACAGCTGCGGGGGATATACGAAATTGTGATTTCTCCGCTGCAGCTCCTGTCAAATACACATTTTACCCAGCTGAAGCCTATCCCCGGTTCCACAAGATATTGCTTCTCCTTACCCTCTGCTTTCACGCCAAGTATTTTATCAGCCATCACAGGCATACGCAAATCAAGAATAATTTCCTCAGGGCTTTCCCAACTGATTACGATACCGCCATTTTCTCTTTTAAATGAATAGCAAAGCTGCGGCGTTTTTATGGACGCTTCCTTCCAATCCCATGGAAACATGGGCGTCAATCGGATCTTATTGTCTAATTTCCTGGGGACGATACCAAACAACCCTTCTACTACTGTTCTTCCGAACATACTGTTTGCATCTGCAAAATCTTCGTTGTAAAGCTGCCTTCCGTCTTCCTTCATCTGGCATGCCAGGCCGCCGGGCGCCGGACCGTTGAAAAAGCCGCACAGGCATCCCCTGATTATTGAGTATGCCTTATCGGGCCTTCCTGCAGTAAGGTTTGTCAGCGCAAAGTTTAACTCTTCGCCATACGCCAGAATATAGGTGCTGTGGGTGCTCGTCCTCCCCTTGTTGGGAAACCAGTTGGAGCTCCAGTATAATAGTCCTTCTCCGGGAGTATGTTCTTTCCTCAGATTTTGGTCGGCCCAGTATAGCATCTGACTGGTTTTAAATTCATCTGCCGTTTCAAATTCAACGGGATGGTAAATCGTAGCAAGCTCCGGCTCCTGATGTATCTGGCAATATCCGGTCATATCGATATATTCGGCATATATTCCCTTGCGTTTGAGCCATAATACATCATTCATTGCAGCTTTTATATCCGCGGCGGCTTTTTCATAGGAGGTATGATCCTTACCGATCCTCTTCGCCAGTTCTGCCAAAAGCGAGTAGGCACGGTACATATAAGCGGAGACTTGAGTACAAATGCCTCTTATATTCCAGTGCGAGTCGCTGATCCATGTATTCAATGAATTCTCATAAAGCGGCAGGCTGGATGGCCGAAGCCTCCTGTTTTCCCAGTCGACAATCCCCTCTACGACGTCAAATATTTCTTCAAAGCTTCCCACATCATTGGAATAGTCGAGATACTGCCTTATCTGGTCGATAAAAACCTCATTCATGTTAAAGTACAAACCTTCTCCGCTTTCCAGGTTATGTCCCAGCGCTCCCCTGTCGTCCCCGTCAAGATTCCTGCATAACCGGATGTGATTGCCGATGGCTTTTTTTACTCTGTCAAGCCAGCCATAGCATGTTGGGCCGTACCAGCCCCTCCACCCAAGGTAGCCGGACCGCCAGGACCAGGCTCCGTGCATGAAAGTTTCATCGCCCCATATGGCGTCTGTGATAAATGCCGCCATTGAAACAGCTGAATCCAGATATTCGTCGGGTGTTTTAACCACAACCCGGCCGGCAATCTGTTTATTCCTATCCCGGGCTGCTGTCCATGCGCCCTCAGGATCCGCTATTACTTTCCGGATATTTCCTCCCATACCCACGGCAATAAAACAATTATTTTTCTCTCTATTAATTTCAACCTTACTAACAACGACACAGTTCATTTTTCCATCCGGAGCCATTTCATTATTAAAATCAGTATGATTTACAAGCTTTTCAGGTGATTCCAATAAAAAATCAGGCTCCCCAAAACCCAGGATACATTCCCCTGAGCATCCGCCGGCTACTCTGGCTTTCCATCCGGGTATACAGCCTGCAACAGCTTTATACGCGCTTATGTATGTATCTGTGGCATCAAAGGCTCTGTTAAGCTCAAAACTGTTTTTTAATATACTGATAAAGTCCTTTTTGCAATGCTCCGGTTTAAACCGGTATTCCTCATCATCAAGCACATGATTGTCATAAATAGCTGAAGCTCCGCCGTAAGCCCATATCAAAGCTATATTCCCTTTTGCGCCTTTTACACAGGCTTTGACAATTAAGCCTGCCGCTCCGCAAAGCGCCGCTGCTGAAAGGAAGACCTCCATCCCCGGGAATTGCGGATCACTGATTATATAATCCATACGGCCTTCTGTATAAGACAGGCGGATATCCGACCATTCGTGAAGCCATTTACCGGTCTTTCCATCAACAATCACACCAATTAACAGGTGTCCCAGAATTCCTCCGGCGATATGAAAATCGAACATGAAACGAGGTCCGTTATATGCTACTACCAGCGGCCTGAACCCGAAAGGTCCAAGCCTTTCCAGGTCTGCCCCATCCCAAATCATGGATTTGTCTGTGGGAGGATAAAGTGGGCGCCTGTGCAGCCTCGGGTTATCGTTAACAATACCGATTTTCTTGCCATCATTGGTACTGCTATCCGTGATTTTCCCCGAAATATTAATGCAAAAACCTTTGTCTTCAGGTATATAACAATTAAATACAGATTCGATTTCTTTCGAATTCATAATTACACATTTTTCCTTCCTATTAGTAGTCTTTAGTACCGTAATCTAATGTAACCTTCGTTGTAGTACCTTTTAATACATAAAATACCTATAGTCGTAGTATAGTTGCATATACCAATCCGGTAAACACACAAAATTTTTTCAGCACCCGCTTTTTAAATTTATTACCCGTTCACCTGTACCGGATAGCAACCGGCCCAAAAAGTCCGCTTGGCAGCGAATCCTTTTCAAAAGCAAGCGCAAAATCGTGATACGATGAAAGTACGCTATGAGGCCACTTATCGAACATGTGAGTATTGACATATTGATTTGCCATAGTATTGGTAACAAATACCT
Organism: Ruminiclostridium sp.; assembly: GCA_012027035.1. GTDB lineage: Bacteria > Bacillota > Clostridia > Acetivibrionales > DTU013 > MnB-11. The sequence continues at coordinate 6,377 of VEPD01000272.1, forward strand.
TTAATACGTTTTCCCCTTCTTTTACCGACCCAGCTACCCTGAATACATATGGCGACCAAGCTCTTTTCCCCAGATTTATATCATTAAGGATAACTTCACAATTATATCTGACGGTTCCCAGATCCAGATTATACGCATTCTCCGCTTCTGCACCGGAACAATTGAATTTAATATTATATTCTACGGTACCTGAGAAATCCTCTCCCAAATAGCTGCGCCAATCACCCGGATTAACCGGTATCATATCTTCCTGGAAATTATCATTTATTTCAAAGCTGTGTTCACCGATTTTAAATGTCCTGACCTTGCGGTAAAACCAATTATCCTCAATTAACTTATATTTTCCCGCAGTTGTCGGAGTATCCATGTCCGCGGCAATCTTTCCCATGGCAGGCTTGTCATCGAAAAAATAAAACAAGCGTGAACCTGCGAATTCCAACTTTACGGGGATGGACCATATCCCGTCGGAATAGAATCCTTTACTGATGCTTCTGCATTCACCGGTTTCTGCATCAATTTCAAAAGCAGAAGCGCTTTCTTTAAACTTCAAAATACATTCGGTTTCATTCAGGTCTTCATTTACTATAAAGTAAATCCTTCCTTTTTCCAATTGCCGCCTGCATACCCTTATCATACTGTTCTGTGGTTCAACGGCAATCAATCTGTCAATAAACTGCCCAAGTTGATGGATTCCGGTAAAAATACTTCCTGTCGGTATACCAGCCTGTTTTTCGCAATCTGAAAATATAAGCCGCCCGCCATTGGACGAGAATTCCTCCAGTCTTTTCTTTGATCCGCCGCTCATCCACCTTGTTCTTGATACATATATAGTATGATATTTCATAGCTCCTATCACAAGATACCCATTCTCTACTGAAGTTGATTCACTTTCAAGGACGTCGTCATCTACAAAGTCAAAATCACACTGGTTTTCCAGAAGAACTCTTACCAGCAAATCGTTGGATTCCGCCGCTTTTTCCGACTCAACCCCCCCCGCCCAGATATCCCTTATGGGGAAATATACCGCCGCGTCTATTGCAGGACTGCCCAGGCTCAGCACATAACTCAGCCTTGCCGTATAGCTGTGGAAAAGCTCCATATATTCCCACTGCGGGTTTTCTTTGATAAACATGGGCCTTTCCCTTGCCATGAAGTATTCTTTTACCGTAAGATGGGTACAGCTTACAGTCATCAGGTTTATCCCTCTCACGTACTGGAAATTCGTAACCCACTTCATTTGTTCAAGAGTCAGTCCGCTTCCATAAATTCCGAAGGATTCGGTCAATGCCCATCTCAAACCCTTTTGATGTGCGATTGTAGAAGCATATTTGGGAAAATGGTGGTTTTGATTGACAGTTAATTTCTGAATTTGATTTTTATTTATCTTAATGTCAATAATCTCTTTGCTTCCCGGATATATCTGCCTCCATATAGTGTCAACGCCTGGAATATCAAGCTTTCTTAAAGCACGCAGTATATGGCCGTATCCGTGCACTCTCGAGGCCAGAGTATACTCGTCTCCCCCAAAATGTCCGGCAAATAGTAAAGAGTTTTTATGGGACCAATCCTGGATTCTGCCCAGGAATGATTCGGAAAAACGCTCCGACCACCAATCGTAATAATGGATCCGGACTTCCGCACCTTCATCATCATCGGTATTGAATATTGCAGGCAGGTTCTCAATCAGACTGTATCCGTATTTTTTTTCAAAGCTGCCGGCCATATCATCTGTCCATGCAGGATTTGACACTCTTGGCTCATCAGTAAAAATAATCGGGACAACTGTCCCGAAATACTTGGAAATTCCCTTTTTATACACTTCGAGGGAATGCTCCACAAACTTCTCCACCGCCAACGGATTTAACAAATCCGGATATGCAGGCGTATACAGGCTTGCAGTATTCTCGCGTTTTATAAAATATTCTTCAACATGTAAATCAGCGGATTTATCTGCAGCAACTGTTTCTCCCTGCTTTAGCCGTCTGACAGGCTTACCCTTTTCAAATAAAAATGCCGCCAGACATTCTGATGAAGCTGCAAATGTTTGTCCCAATTCAAGCCTGGTCTGACAGCATGTTATTGACTGCGCCGCAAAGCCGGGATTTTCAGCGACAATTTTACCGCATATACTTCCGGACGGCCAGCCTCCATCGTCATAAAGCCATATTTTCATACCAAGTTTAGCGGCTTCTTCAATATATTTACTGTATATTTTCATGTAATCATCAGACAGGTATTCCGGTTCCAGGCTAGTCGGCATGGAGCCCGGTCTGAAATTCCCGGGGACAGGCAAGGCCCAGACGCTTTTAGAACCGACGTCGTTCATTTCCTTTAGCCTTGTGGAAATATACTCCATTGAAAGCTTATCGTTCCACATCCAGAAATATCCAGGCCAGAAAAACGAATGCGGGTTTTTGAATTTCTCCATAGTAAATGTATTATCAATAAATATATCATTATTGGTTAAATCAGTATTCATATGCTGTACCCGCCCAGTATCTTTGCTTTCTGCTCCAGATAATATTTATAATTTTCAAGCGGACATGGCGGAATACTGTGATCTATATGAGGAATAAAACCACCCCTTTTTACCACCCTGGCTATCTTTGTCAACTCTTCATCTATGGCGTCCCTGCCAAGATTGAGTATTCTTTTGTCTATTCCGCCAAGCATCCTGAGCCATGGGTACTTTTCGGCAAGGGTATACAAATCGTCCTTACCCTCCCTGCAGGCTATTTCAAAGGGCGCCCACAGATTTATGCCGGCGTCCTTCAGAACGGGAATCATTTCGTCAACAAACCCATCCGACTCGACTCCCACTATATTCACTCCTTCTGAATTGAGAAAGTCCGCGATTTTTTTATATCGGGGTGCGAAATACTTTTCCAATAAAGCGGGCGAAACCATGGACCCGCTTTTATAGGCCATGTCTTCGGCAAAATATGCAAAATCCGGTTTTACATACTTTGTTACCAGTTTGCATTGCGCTAATAAATATTCCGACCAGAATTCAAAGGCTTCATCGACAAAACCGGGATCATCATAAAAAGCCGTACAGGCCCCTTCAAAGCCCATCCATCTCCTTAACACCCAGAAATAGCCGGGGATGTCCAGCAAAACTGCATAGTCCCTATCCTCGGAAGGCAGCTTTTCCGGACTATCAGGCGATATCCCATGCCAGCCCGGGAAAATGAATTTCTTTATCTTCTCTTCCCAATCCCTTCTTGATTTCACAGGCCAGTCCAGCTCGTGAAATATACCTTCATTTGACTTCAAATTCCGGGTAACATAACCGTTAGAAAACTTATAGGTTTTTGTATCACTATCTTCCTCTATGACTTCCGACGTGGGACCTGGCACCGTTTCATCACGAATAGTTATTACCTTGGCGATATGGGCGTCCAATTTAAAATACTCGCACAATTCCCTGCTATGCCTGCTGTACTGCCTATCATCGGCTGGCGCCGAGCAGCTTATGGAGGAAGGGAACCCTTCTTTTTTCCACCCTTCGAAGGTTTCAACCCAGGGACCTATTTCGGTGTTCGGCACCCTGTCAACTTTTTCAAAATTAAATATGGCTTTAAATCTTTCCCTTTGATTCATAATAGTAATCCTTCCAATTTGAATTTGATTTAAGTATAATAACTAATAATCGATTAGTGAATACAAAAATCCTTGATATTATACCAAGGAATTACACAACCTAAAGACTATTACTCATTATAGCAATTCTTGACGCGGAATTCTTTCGGGGTCATTCCGCAAGTTTCCTTAAACCTGCGAATAAAGTAAAAAGAAGCGCAATAATCAAGCTTACGGGCTATATCTTCTATTTTCATGTTCGTATTTATCAGCAGCTCCTTAGCTTTTTCAATTTTACACTGAAATACATAGTCGGTAAAAGATACTCCCGCAGCTTCTTTGAATACCTTCCTCAGGTATGACGGGTTGTAATGCAGCTGATATGCTATCATTTCTATTGTGACTTCACTGTAGATGTTATTATGTATATAGTCCTTCATTCTGCCGACTATATCATTGTTTTTATTGGCATATTCCTTTTCGCCCGACTCTATCAGCTTGAATATCAGGTATGACATCCATTCCTTGAATTCATATATGTTCTCAACCTGTCTGAATTCGTCCCTTAAGTCTCTGCCTTCTCCGATACGTTCCTTCACACCAGTCCCCTTTTCATCCATATATCGTGTGACTGATGTGAAAAAATTGAGCATTATTTGCTTTACTTCGGAATACATGTATTTGCGTTTCAGCATTATTCCCAGCAGATTGTCCACTGTGTTTTTACACCTGTCGTAATCTCCAAGATTCAAACATTTTGTCAGTTCCTTTCCCTGGGCATTCACCTGCTGTATGACGGTATCGTCGATACTTGCCAGATCCTCATAGTAGTATATCATGCCGCTTCCGTACATGCTCTGCAGTTTTACGGCTTCCTGCGCCTCTTTGTAAAGCGTATTGAATGACGTAAAACCGACCTTGCCTTCGCTTACGCCTATCGTCACAAGCAGTCCATGGCTTTTCAGGCATTCCTGCACGGCTTTCTCCAATACCTGGTTGAGGTCGTCTCTGCACAGCATTTCTTCTCCGCCGTTTATTATGATTATACCGCAATCGCTGCTTATCCATACGGGGAAAACATTTACGGCGCCCTGTTTATTGCTGTTGAGCCCTGCGCAATTGCGCCCGACGGATTCTATGAATATGTTCCTGAAGGTGTCTACCTGTATGATATCTATTTCCTTATTGTCCTGGCATTTTTCTTCCAAAAACGCTACAATACGGTTTTCTGCGCTGTTCAGCCTGATATTTAGAGAGGCGAGCTTTTCCAATATTCTTACGTGGTCGGCGTTCTCATTCAAGATGAGCGAACTCAGCAGCGAATTCTTTATTATCGGCATATTCTCTGATTGCTCGTTCCTTAATATATTTGCTTTGGTCTTGGCAAAAAAGAGGGACTTCTTTATAACATCAAAGCTGTTTCCCTTTTTGTTTTTGTCTGAAACCGCGTCCTTTTCCGTAGCAAGCTCCACCGCAAGCTCCTCGGTCAAGTTCTTTATCAGATTTAGAGGTATATATTGCTTAACCGCTATTGCAAATGAAACAACCAGTCCTGTCAACCATACTGCAAACCCTATTATCACAAGCAGATTTTTCATTATTTTCAGCGAGCTGAACATAGTGCCGTAGGGGATCATGGATATGAACTTCCATCCGTTGTAATTTGAAGTGGTATATGAAACAAAATAGGACTTGTTATTGTATTTCTCTGTGAAATATCCTTTATTTTGCGTCAGGTAGCTTTTGACCGGCATGGATTCATTCATGCCGGTACTGGCAAACAATTCCCTGTCCCTTGACGATATAATCTCCCCATCCCCGTTTAATATTGTTATGTTGCTGAAAATACCGGGATTGAAGTTGCTGATGAGGCTGTTTATTTTATCTTCATATATATTGACGATGAGCCGGCAATTATTATTAATGTCAACGTAATTCAAAGGAATATTGCTCATATAGGTTATTACCTGTGAGGCGTTTTTACTGCCTTGTTTTATCTCATGCAAACCGGTCCATGTGAACGGTTTAATCGCAATATTGCCGTTTTCCAACCAGGAAAAATCAAAAATGTTTTTATATTCAAAATTGTTTCCCTGCCTGTTCTCCAGATCTAAACTTCCGTCTGTGGAAACAATATAATTTATATCTTTTCTGTATATGTA
>VEPD01000077.1 GCA_012027035.1 Ruminiclostridium sp.
CCTTAAGACAACCTGCTCCTTAAATGACTTATCATATTTTCCCTGCTGTTTCATGCTTCCTCCCTCCATTTTTTATTATAGAGGGTTTCTCTGTGTCTATCAAATCAGAGTAAGTTCAAATGCTTGCTCTTACCTTAAATTTTAGATATCCACAAATAGCTATTATTAACACAAGTCCAATTAGAATTATCATCATATCGAAATCTAACATTACATTATCCTCCTACGAATTATGGATTTAAATCAGAAAGTGCAGGCACAATAATACATTGTGCCTGCATGAAAACTTAGTTTGTAGATAATGTACCTTCAGCTTCTACATTCCATCCATCATCTTCGACTTTGTATGCTACGATGTAATAGTTACCATTTGTCTGACATCCATAGCCTTTAGAGAATGGTTTCCATGTCCCATCTGTATTCGGCACTACTGCTGCGTAACCTAATTCTATATCAGGTCCGAAAACATCCTTCCAAACACCAATATAGACAGTATATGGGCTGTCAAGGTGTCCAGGATCTAAACTGGTTGGTCTTAATTGACCACTATTTGACATAGTACCAGTGGTCATATTATAGGTTATTCCATTATCTTTGCCGTTGACATACCGTAAATTCATGGTAAAGCTCCAATTACTAGAGTTTGCTAACGCAATTGAAGAAAAAACGATAGATAGAAGAAACGATAGATAGAAGAAACGTAACAACCATTAATGAAAAATAGCTTTTCTTTTCATAATATAATTAGCCTCCTTTGGTTCTTTTGAATTATTTGAATACTCAATTTTTTGCTTTGATTTTTAGCCAAGATGCTATATAATATGCATAGGCTCTTAATTATCCAACTAGTTTGATCATAAGTCTTTCGAGAAGTCTGCGATCATAAGGATATATGAGAGCCTTTTATGTATATCTGGAGACCTTATATGTACCATGCTTGTCCACCTCCTTTGATTGTTCTTAGTTACTCGTTTGCGGAACTTCAAAACCCTTGAAATTAAAGGCTTAGGTGTTCCAAATTTATATTGAACTCCTCCGCAATCTTTAATAAAATTGAATTAACAAGAAACAAAATACCAAAGATAGCGGAGGTTATTCACATTGATAATTCATTCAAATTTCCAACAAACATCTCTTTTCAATACATACAATGAAGTTTCCGATTTAGCTCAGTCCGATAAAGTTGCTTTCCTTGATTTATTGTCCAAGCACGTTGATATTTCAAAAGCAATATCTGCATCATTTTACTATGCTTACAATAAGCAATGTGGCAAGAACCGAGACTTCCCACTTTCATCCATGTTATCAGCCTTGTTGCCTCAGAAATTGCTCGGAGACATTCCACATACAAACCTCATACCTTCCTGGGTGATGCAGCTTTTGATTCGATGGATAATTACCATATGTTGTTAAATGAATTAAATATGCTAAAGACCGGTGTCTCTTTTGACGAAGGCTGTTTTTGAAGTTCACAGAATTAAATTCCAGAACAAAAAAGTGTCAAGGATGATTCTTGAACTAAAGAACCAGGGTTATACTGTAGAGAAAACGGCTTAATCAATACAAAAAAGTCACCACATCTGGCAAGCGAAGAATGGTACTTGCCTAATTTTGTTGTACCCTTTTTTCAGTTTAGTCTATAGAATTGTCAAGGATCAAGGCTCTGTAGTGAGCCGTGGAGTCAGACCCAGAGGTGACTCATACCTTCCAGCATGAACTGAGGGTGTCAAGAATAAACAACATGCTGGGAAGCATTGATGCAAACCAGGGAGACATGCTGCTGGGCTGGGATACGGACCAATTCCCCACAAATATATACGATACCGCACTTGCGATGTATGAAGTGCTTAAGGCAGGCGGATTTACCACCGGCGGCTTGAATTTCGACGCAAAAGTGAGAAGGGGCTCCTTTGAGCCTGTGAACCTGTTCCATGCGCATATAGCCGGAATGGATACCTTCGCAAAGGGCTTGAAGGTGGCATACAGAATAATTGAAGACGGTAAGCTTGACAGGTTCGTAGGGGAAAGATACAAAAGCTATGCTTCAGGCATAGGGAAGGATATAACCAGCGGCAAGGCAGGCTTCAAGGAGCTTGA
>VEPD01000218.1 GCA_012027035.1 Ruminiclostridium sp.
AATCAGCAAAGAAAGAAAAGGGGACTTTCTGGGGGGTACGGTTCAGGTTATACCCCATATAACCAATGAAATAAAAGATAGGATATTCAGGGTAGGCAAATCCGACCATACCGATGTCGTCATAACTGAGATAGGAGGTACTGTCGGTGACATAGAAAGCCTGCCTTTTCTTGAGGCTATAAGACAAGTAACCTCGGAAATAGGCAGAGAAAATGTAATGTACATACATGTTACGCTGGTGCCTTATCTCAGCAAGTCAGGAGAGCTGAAAACAAAACCGACCCAGCATAGTGTAAAAGAGCTTAGAAGCATTGGTATTCAGCCGGATGTCATTGTTTGCCGTACAGAAAAACACCTTTCAAAGGATTTAAAGGACAAAATTGGCCTGTTCTGCAATATGCGGGGAGACTCAGTCATTCAGAACATGGACGTGGAAATATTGTATGAAGTACCGCTTATGCTTGAAAAAGAAGGCCTGGCCGATATAGTATGCAAACGTCTCCAACTGACCTGCCATGAGCCCGATCTGTCCGAATGGAAAGAAATGGTGGAGAAGCAGAAGAATTTCAAGGAATCAGTCACTATTGCGCTTGTAGGAAAATATGTGGAGCTTCATGACGCATATCTTAGTGTTGTGGAAGCGTTGAAACACGGCGGGATCGCCAATAATGCCGATGTCCGTGTAAAATGGGTCAATTCGGAGCATTTGGATACTGAAAACATTAAAAACCTGCTTCTTAAGGCGGATGGCATACTGGTGCCCGGTGGATTTGGCGACAGGGGGATCGAGGGTAAAATCCTGGCAGCCCAATATGCAAGGGAAAACAGCATACCGTATTTTGGCATATGCCTTGGAATGCAGATGGCTGTGGTAGAATTTGCCCGTAATATTTGCGGACTGATGGATGCTCACAGCTCGGAGTTCAATGAAGATTCAATGCATCCGGTAATAGATCTTATGCCCGAGCAGAGGGATGTTGACGAAATGGGCGGGACCATGCGTCTTGGCATTTATCCCTGTAAAATAGAGGAAAAATCCAGAGTATACGGCATATATAATGATGAATTGATATACGAAAGACACAGGCACAGGTATGAATTCAACAATGAATACAGAGAGCTGATGACAAGCAATGGGATGGTACTTTCAGGGCTTTCACCAAGCGAAAGGCTTGTGGAAATTGTTGAATTACCCGGGCATCCATGGTATATCGGCGTGCAATTCCATCCGGAATTCAAATCCAGACCCAACAGGCCTCACCCGTTGTTCAGGGATTTTATCAAGGCTTCGCTGGCCAAACAGAAAAGTAAAATCAAATAAATAATATTCATATTGCAGATTATAATAAAAGAAGCAAATGCAAGTGCTGCTCTTTAGACTTTGTCTGTATAAAATGCTCATACCTTGACAATACTTATAATAACAGTATTGTATTTTTTACTGGAAGTTATTTTCAGGGGGATTGTAAATGAGCAAGGTTTTATTAATGATGAGAGTTATCGGAAGCAGCCGGCGATTGGGAAACGCATTAAAAATAGGTATAACATTTGTTATCACGGCATCCATTGTTGCCGGGATTTTATTGGGTTCATATTCCGAAGAAGTGAACAAAGGATTGGCGGACAGCCTGATAAGGCTTCATGTCATAGCAAATAGCGATTCGCCGGCCGATCAGGAGCTAAAGCGCGACGTCAGGGACAAGGTCATGGAATATATGAAGCTGCAGCTCGGTGCTTCCAAAAATGTTGATCAGACGAGAATTATTATAAAAGAAAATATTGATAAATTAAAAGCTGTTATAAAAGATGAGATTATCCGGCAGGGTTGGGACTATGACGTCAGGATCAGCCTGGGGAGCTACCCTTTTCCCACCAAATCCTATGGAGACATAGCTTTGCCCGCTGGGAACTATGAAGCATTAAGAGTGGTCATCGGAAAAGGCGAAGGAGCAAACTGGTGGTGTGTCATATTTCCGCCGCTGTGCTTTGTGGACGTGACCCATGGCACTGTTCCGGAACCGGTTAAAGAGGATTTGAAAAAAGCCCTTACCAAGGATGAGTACAATTTAATTGTATCTGCGGATACTGATGATGAAATACCCATAAGAATAAAATTCAAGATAGTGGAATTCTTCCAGGACTCGAAAATCAAATTCACAGGACTGATAGCCAAAATATTCAGCACATCTAAATAGACCGCAAGGTCTATTTTTTTAACCTTTTTCATAAAAATAGGTTTCGTAAAAATATTTTTCATAAAAAAATTTCCCTAGACGCAGGCCTTCTTCTTATGTATAATCTTATCTAATATTTTTTTGGAGGTATTCTCACAAACAGCCTGATAAAAACCGTAGGAGGTAAAATAATATGGCTTATTTCTATAATGAACCTTCGAGAACATTCAGCGAGTATCTTCTACTGCCAAACCTGACGACAAAAATCTGCTCACCTGCAAATATCAGCCTGGCAACACCCATAGTCAAGTACAAAAAAGGCGAAAAGCCATCTTTATGCATCAATATACCAATGGTCTCGGCAATAATGCAGGCGGTATCCGATTCCAACATGGCGATCGAATTGGCCAGATGCGGAGGACTATCCTTTATATTTGTCTCCCAGCCCATAGACGGGCAAGCGGAAATGGTCCGTAAAGTGAAAAAATACAAAGCAGGCTTCGTAGTAAGCGACTCCAATCTGAAACCTGATGATTCTCTTGGGGATGTGCTGGATTTGAAAGAACGTACCGGACATTCCACTATAGCAATAACAGAAGACGGTTCTCCGGCAGGAAAGCTCCTTGGCATCGTAACAAGCAGGGATTACAGGGTCAGCAGGACGCCTTTGGAAAGAAAAATCAGTGATTTCATGACGCCTTTTGCTTCACTCATATATGGCGAGGAAGGAATTTCGCTTAAAGAGGCAAACGACATGATATGGGATCACAAGCTTAATTGCCTCCCTATAATAGACAAACAGCAAAATCTGGTCTATATGGTGTTCAGGAAGGATTATGACAGTCACAAGGAAAATCCTTTTGAAATGCTGGATTCCAGTAAAAGGTTGATCACAGGCGCCGGAATAAATACCAGGGACTATAGAGAACGTGTGCCGGCTCTTGTTGAAGCAGGTGCGGATATTCTCTGCATAGATTCCTCCGACGGGTATACGGAATATCAAAAGGAAACTCTTGAATGGGTTAAGAAGGAATATAACGGAGAAGTAAAGGTAGGCGGAGGGAATGTTGTCGATAAGGAAGGCTTTCTCTACCTTGTAGAAGCCGGAGCGGATTTCGTAAAGGTGGGAGTCGGTGGTGGGTCCATTTGCATAACAAGGGAGCAGAAAGGTATTGGAAGAGGCCAGGCTACAGCTGTAATTGAAGTAGCAAAAGCCAGGGATGAATATTATAAGAAGACGGGAGTTTACGTTCCCATTTGCTCTGACGGCGGCATAGTACATGATTATCATATG
>VEPD01000465.1 GCA_012027035.1 Ruminiclostridium sp.
ACGGAGAAGTGGAAACTGGTCGTCATCGGAGAATACGGCAATGTTAGCCTTATCGTTAATAGCTCCGCACTGCCTTACAAATCGATCATACACTTCGTTTAAGGTTTTCTGTGCCTTATGCAATTCGTCAGGGGCGTAATCGTTGGTCTGAATTCGGATGACTTTGAGCAGTGCCGTTCTGATTTCGCATAAACCCCTGATGCGCTCGGCGCGTTTGCCGGTGTAGTCTTGCGGTATCAGCTTGTTTCGCTCGCAGTAGTAAATCCTGTCATCCTGCACCACGTAGGTGTAGTTTTTTGTCCCTTCGGGTGCGTCCAACTCGCCAGCGTTTTCTTCTTCGGCTTTCTCAAATTCCTCAAAGGGCTGGTCTGCCTCGGCAGTAAAGGTGGCATGCAGACTTCCGATGGCCCTGTCCAACTCCACGTAAAGGTTCTGCCCTTTGGGAGCAATACAGGCTGTGCCGTCTTCCTGCCCATACATTCTCTTGCTGTACTGCATTTCTCCCAACACCATTTCAGGATGGTCGATGAAATACTGATTTATATTCATGTAATCAGGCTTTCTGGAATTGACGAACACCCAATCGGGTAGGGAGTATTTATCGCCGGTACGCTGCTGCTCCAGCTTTTGAAGGAATAATATATCAGCCGTAACCTCCGTACCGGCAAGAGACTTGAAGGCATTGTTGGGCAACCTGATGGCTCCGATGAGATCGGCTCTGCGGGCAATGTATTCGCGGACATTGGTATCCTTTTTGTCCATCGTACCTTTACTGGTAATAAAGGCGATAATGCCGCCAGGCTTCATAAGATCAAGGGATTTGGCAAAAAAATAGTCATGGATATGAAAATCCTCTTTGTCGTATCGCTTATCGTAAAGCCTAATGCTGTTGAATGGTATGTTTCCGATGGCAATGTCAAAGGAATTGTCCTCAAAGCGGGTGGTTTCAAAGCCTTGCACCTGTATATCGGCTTTCTGGTAAAGCTGTCTTGCAATCCGTCCGGTGATACTGTCCAGCTCAACACCGTATAAAGGTGTCCCATCATAGCTTTCGGGGAGTACAGAAAAATAGTTTCCCGTTCCCATAGCCGGATCAAGAATTTTCCTGTCCGCACCTCCTGTAAAGCCAAAGTGCTCAATGGCCTTGTAGATTCCCCGGATAAGCTCCGGCTCGGTGTAGTAGGCGGTAACAACAGAATTCAAAGCGTCCGTATATTCCTTTTCCTCCAGCAGGTGCTTCAATTCGTGGTATTCCTTCTCCCAACCGCTGGTGGTATCGGAAAAAGCATTGGCAATACCGCCCCAGCCCACATACCGGGCAAGGACAACCTGTTCATCAGGAGTGGCAAGCCGTTTTTCGCTTTCAATTTTCTTTAGCAGCTTGATGGCTTCTACATTGTTTTTATACTTGGTTTTTTCACCGCCTGGATAAAGGTTGTAACTCTCGGAATAACGGAAATTGGTTCTGGCAGGGCGAGGCTTTGAAGCAGGCTCTGTTACCGACTCGGTTTCTTTTTGGGGCACAGTCATCTGCACAAAACTTTTGTACGGCTTTTTATCATACAGAGCTTCTTCAATATCCTGCTGCCGGTCATTCAGACTGTTCCAATAGGTTGAAATCTCATCGGGTACTGACTTATCCGCCCATTCAGCTTCCAGCTCTAAAAGCTGGCTGGCTATCCAGTCGTATTCCTGCTTCAGTTCGGTGTACGCATCATTCTCCATCTCAAAGGTGACAGCTTCTTTCAATGCTGTGCCCTCCTCCGTTGTCATACCCCATTCAATTTCCTTATCGGGATATTTGCTCTGGAGCGCTTGAAGAAGTTGAGCTGCCACACTCTTGCGGCGATAATCCTCAAGCACTTCAATATTGCTGATATGAGGAATGCCTTCATATTCGCTGTATTGCAAAGCTCCAACGGGCAAGCCGTTATATATTGCTTCACAGAGGAAATCATGCTGCCCATTGTGATAATCCAGATGGGTTTCCCTGATTTGGACCTGTATTTTTGCAGGAGCAATGGAAGGATTTTCTTCATTTTCATCCGATTTTTCAATATCAAATGAACGCGCAGAATTCTGATTCTCAAGATACCTCCCCTTGTCAATGAGCTTTTGGATGCCAATGACTGCCCGAAGCCAGGTGATTTTGGTTTCGTGCTTTTCTCCTTTATCATCGTTCCAGTCAAATATAATTCCTTTACTGCCGTGGTTTTCAAAGCTGATGCCATGTCTGCCTACTGTATGACCGCCAATGACGTATTCGTTCTTTAACATTTTCTCAAAAGCGGAGCCGGTGGGGTGGGTTTGCGAAAAGTCATAAATGCGCTGTTTACCTCCTTCGACTTGGCTACCCTCCAGCAGTACATACTCAATATACTCCGCTTCCTTATCCTTCAGGGCACCCCCCATATCGAACAAGCTCATTTGCTGACTGGCTACAGGCTTTGGGACAAAGCTATCTATTTCGTCAAACCTGGGGATATCCTCAATTTGCAAAAAGTCGGCGTCATCTTCCGGGACTTCTTCACCCTGTCCGGTGCCGTCCTGCGCTCCTTCCATTTCCTCATACTCCGAAACCAGCCGCGTAATATCCATGAGCGGGGTGGCGAATTTATCCATGTACTTCTGGATGTCGGCTTCATTCAGAGATTCATATTTGCCCGTTCTGTTGTCCACCCGTGCCACTACAAAGGTACCGAAGATGGGCTGGCCATCGATCATGCGGTTGATGGGCGTGGTTTCAAAGTCGGCATCATCGGCGCAGACCGCGTCTATGCCGTCCCCGATTTCAATGGTGGTGATCAGGCCGCCGACTTTTTCCTGAAAGGCTTTATAATCACTTGGGATAACAGTGAGGTAGGGCTTTTTCTCTGGTTCCACCACCAGGATGTTGATAAATGGCGGCTGTTTGTCCTCTGTCGTTTTTATGGCTTGCGTAACAGGGAAAACGCCGGTTTCAACCAGTGTCTTTATCCTGTCTGCAAGCTCCGTCCAGGACAATGCAACAATATAGTGGTCAATCAGGAATTCAACACCATTATCCTCCACAGCGCAGGTGACAGCATGATCATTAATCCAAGTTTCGCGTTCATCCAAATCCCGGAAATAATCAGTTATCACATATTTATCTATTTTGTCATTGGCAAACTCCGCCGCTATTTCACCATGCCAGCCTTTATACACGATTTTTGTATCGCAAAGATAACTGTCCACACAGGCATACAATTCCTGCTCACTTGGTTCCTCTTTCTCATGAGCGATGTGAGAAATATCTCCGTCTGCGATATGCATTTCATCAATCTCATCGGGGATGTTGAAATCTCCGATTTTGTCCGCAAGGCTTTCCTCCGGGATAGTCGCCGGATATTCACCTTCGCCAATGAGGATTTCTATGATGTGGGCGATGGTGTGCCAGGGTATATGTGTATAGCCGTCCCCAAAGTAAAACGACATCCCGTCTGCGCCCCGATGAGTGGTTTTTAGCAACACGTCCGTCTGATATTCCGCGTTGCCGTAGTCCTCGTAAATTTTGGACAGGGCGACCGCCTTATCTTCAAGATTCATGTTGGTTGCGAAAAGCGTCTGAATTTTTTGATACATTTCAATGGGGTAGAGATCGGTACTCTTTAAAATGCCTTCGTAATATTCCCGTACCTGTTCATCAGTGTATTCTACATTTATATAGGAAGCTTTTGGTCCGTCCTGCCTCATCGCCTCAGTATGTGTTTCAGACATAAAAAAAGAGCCGTCCGGCGGCGACTCTTGTTCGCTTTCGGGCGGCTCTGCATTTTGATTATTTGGGGGTGGTGGGTTTACCTTACTTTGAATATGATCTCGTTCAGCACTATCTCCTCTGCTGCTGACCGCAGGCTGTTCATGTGGCGTGTCTTCTCCATGATGTCCTCCGTTTCCGGCATCGGTTCGGCCTCCAGCATCTGTTGGGTGATGTACTCGATTTTCTCCACCGCTTCCTTGTGTACCCAGTGCATTTTCTCCATTAGTGTGCCATCCATTTTCAAAATCATAAACCGTTGCGGATGGTTTTCGTGCAGGTACTCCATCGCCATTCTGCCGTACTTGCCCAAGGGCTGGCTGTCGTGCTCGCTGTTGTTGGAGATTTGAAGGTTCGGGAGCAACACTCCGTCCTTCTCGGTGTAGTTCATCTCGATTTTGCTCATGTGTCATCCTCCTTTCCTGCTCAATGATTTTGATAGTCCGTTCCATTTCCAATAATATGCCTTTGGAAATGTTGGTTACGGTGTGTCCAAGCCTTGCAATCAGCGGAATGCTGTCGAAATGGGCAATGGTCATCATCCCGTCACTGGTATGGATTTCATCATCCGCAAGGCTGCACCGCTTACCGATAAAATATGTTACACTGTCTTTGATAATCTCCTGGATTTGACTAAGCAATCCGTCCTGGGGCAATTGTGAAAACAGGTGGCCTTCGATGTCAAAGTCGAAATCTTGCAGATAATCATCAAGACGCTCGGATACCGCTTCTTCCGCCAATTGGTCCAGGCACTCGGTAAAACCGGAGGATGTAAGATTGTGAGCATATGAAAGGTGGCTGGTCAACTCTGCTTTTATCTCATCATCAAGCTGCCAGTTTGTCGGTATGATTTCCCGGCCATTGGTCTGAGAGATATCAAACAGGTGCTTGATGGTCAGTTTTGCATTGTCATACTCGCAAACCGCCAGTCCTGTAGCACCTTTATTGATGTATCTGCCTAATTTGTTCCATATCGACGTGGTGGCAAGCATGGTGACGTTTGAATTTTGCGCGTACACCAGCAAAGCGTTGTCAAAGCTGTATTTATAAAACCTTGCCGCAAAGCCGAGATAATCCCGCCATGCGCCCTCGGTCCGGGTAATGTGGGGCGCTATTGTTTCATAGACCGTCCTTAGTCTTTCATCCTTTCTCAAAATTTCACCTCCTTAGTTGACAGGCTCGATTTCTGCAACGTATCCCCTGGTATGGGCTATGTTTGTCAGGTATCCACAGTGGTTGCAGACCAGCGCCAGCTCCCAATTTTCTTTTCCTTTTCCGTCATGGGAACAATCGGTGCAGTAGGATACCTCAAAGTCGTTGCCTCCGCACTTCGCGCAGGTCAAAACATTCCTTGTCATTTTAAGCCGTCCCCTCTTTAAGCTTATTGGCAAAATACCATTCCAAGGCTTCATCAATAATTCTTTCAATCTCGCCCGCCTTTGTATCTGCCGGAAAATACTTGGAATAGACCTTGTGCTTGATTTTGACAGGGGGCAGCGTGGTTGACTTCGGCTTTTTATTGACTTCGCCCGATAGGATTTGATAGGCAGTTTTCTCGTTCAGTTTGCTGCTTTCTGAGTAGCTGCGGAGCATTTCCGCCTTTTTCATATCCACTTTGAATTCATTTTCTGAAAGCACCTTTTCAATATTCTGCTGTTCTGCTTCGACAAGGTAGGAGAGGGTGACAGCTATAACAAGGGTAAACTCGGAATCATCCAGCCTGATTTTTAATTCCGAAATAAGTTCATATACTCGCAAATACCTCGCCACCGACCGCCCATTCAGCCCATACTCATAACCTATGGCGTCTCTGCTTTTTAACTTGTGGACATCATGACCACAAGTTAGATTTTCCTTGATATACTGCGGGTTTTCAAGCATTTTAAGCTCTGCGATAATGTCGTTCCTTTTGCCCTGTGAAAACATCTTGGAGTATTGCAGATAAAGTACCGCCGCCTTTTCAGATGGTAGCATATCAGCAAAGGAGCGTTGCAAGAGATTGGTTTCCACCACATACATCAGAGCTTCTTCATCAGACAGGTTTTTCTTGATAATAAAGTCGCCTTCATCAAGTCCTGCCAGCTTTCCAGCGTTCATGCGGTTGTGTCCTGCCAGCATTTCATACCTTCCATTATCTTTGGTGCGGGCAATCATTGGGGCAAGGATACCATAATTGCTGATACTTGCAACCATATCGTCCAAACGTTCACCACTGTATAGGCGGAACGGATGATTGGGGTATGGGTCCACCTGAGAAAACTTCAAGCGGACCACACCGCTTTTTATATTGGATACCTGATTCTCCGGTTCCACTGCCATAAGCAGTTCATCCATTGACTTGATTCGCTTTGGTACAGGTCTATCCTGCATATCCACTCAACTCCTTTGCAAAATCCATATACGCAAGCCCGGCTTTGGATTTTGGATCGTATTCCATGATGCTCAATCCACAGCGGTTAGCTTCACCTACCCTGATGGAACGGGGAATGGAGGTCTTGAAAACTCTTATGCCGCCCCGGTATGCTTCATTGACCTCCGCACTGACTTCCTTATGCAGATTGGTCTGCATGTCACAAATGGTCAAAAGGATACCTTCAAATTCAATTTTGGGATTAATCCTGCGTTTGATTTTTAGTATGGTTTTGGTCAGGTCTTGAAGTCCTATTGTAGCGTAAAACTCAGGGTTAATTGTGATGAGTACGCTGTCGGCTGCTGAAAGTGCGTTGATTGTCAGCGGGCCTAGCGAGGGATTTGTATCAATGAGAATATAATCATAATCCTCACGCAAAGGCTCCAGGATATTGGAAAGTAATTTTTCGCTTCCCATCTCCATCCGCAGATTGGATTCAACCACCGACAGGTGGATGTCGTTTGGGATAAAGTCAATCTTCCCACGCTTATGAATGTATTCATTCCTGGGTGGCAGTTCTTCCTCATCCATTGCCATTGTCATTAAGGTTGCCATCGTTGTGCGGGTTTTTGGGGTGTCCTTGTCTTCGTTTTCATCTTCCACCATAAGAGAAGCAGTCAGATTTGACTGAGGGTCGTAATCCGTAGCCAGAACCCGATAGCCTAATTCAGCCAGAGCGTATGAAAGATTACGTACACTCGTCGATTTCGAGACCCCCCCTTCTGATTTGCAACCGGTATTATCTTGCACATTTACCACTTACCTCCTTTTTGTTTAAAATTGCTGATATTTGCCCCCTAAAAAGGGCATAAAAAATAGGCACAAATCGGTGGAACCCCTTTATTTACTGGGTTATACTGATTTATGCCTATTATAACTCAATCATTGCTCAGCATTTTATTGACGGTACTGTCCCACCACTTAGTCGCGCCGGTGACAGTAGCAATGCCTTCCGATGCCAAGCAGCTTCAGTCGACGTATCGCCTCGATGCTGTCCACGGTGTTTCTGGCGAAACGGGTCAGGGATTTAGTTATGATCATATCAATTTTCCCGTCCTCGCAGTCCTTCATCATCCGCAAAAAGTCATCTCTTCTTTGGAGCTTGGTGCCGCTTCTCGCTTCATCGGCGTAAATTCCGGCAAACTCCCAGCTCTCCTGATTCTCAATCAGGGCGGTGTAATACTCCAACTGTGCTGTAAGCCTCCTGCAAGCGATGAAGGGCGGGCGTAATAGCTTTCACAAGCAATCCTGTTTCTTCCTTCATCTGCTGGATGTTCATCGGCTCACCGCGCTCGATCAGTTCCAGGAGCTGTAGTTGTGTTTGATTCGGCTTGTCCAGCGGTTTACGATATAGAGCGGCGAAAAGCTCCAAGTCCTCGGGTATAATCCAGCCCAGATTACCGCCCATCAGCCGGAGCTTCAAAAGCTCATGCTTGCTTTGCCGCTCACGGTTGTATTCCATATCGTCAAATTCGGCTCGGTGCTTCAAGCTCGGCGGGTCGCCGAAGCCATTCCAGTAGACATTTTGCCCTGGCTGCAGGTCGCGGTAGAGGGCGTTGTATTCTGATTTTATAGCTTTTCGGATGAGGTGTTGCCGCTCCATCCGTAGGGTAATGATGTTTGCGCGATCAAGCATTTTCAATCCTCCCGAACCGACCAAGCTCCGCTAAAATCAGCATTGTAAGATGTGCATCAGAATCAGCTTCCAATTTGCGAAAGACATCAGCTTCACCAAAGCGAAAGCTCCAATGCCAACCGCCGTCATCTTTCTGCTGGCGAATCAAATAGCTGAGAGAATCGTCTACCAAATCCTTTACAGCGGGATATACTACGCTGTCCGGCGTTTGCACCACATCGCAGGGCAATTCCTCATAGCCCTGCTCCCATTTGGCAAAATCAAGCTGCATACAGGCGGTAGGGTGCTGGCACAGTATTGCCGCCAGTTTTTCAGCAAGTGGCTTGTCCTTCAAGCATTTCACAAACTGCTGTAGGCATTTCAGATTATAGGGCGTGGCAATATCACCGGTTATCGCTCCGTCGGTGCTTGATGTTCCATACATCGGCGAAGCCTCGTCATAATACCGTAGAATTTTCTCTACAGGGTATTTAATGATGTCGCGGTATACATCCTCTGGCACAAGCTCACTGTACAATGCGACAAACGCCGCCAGCGCCGCCTGCCCGTTAGGACTATATTTCAAAATCCGCGCGTCCTCATCGGCAATCGGCGGATATTCGTTCTCATTATATCCCCACCACGGAACATGCGCCCCATCGTTGACACCAGGTTCTTCTACACTGCCCCAGTGTCCGATGTCTGGACGATATCGGTCAAGCAGATACTTCATCATCTTTTGAATGACTGGATGGTCGGCGGACGGCTTGTCCTTGAGATAAAAAACATATCGGAAGGCGTGCTCGGTATCTTTCAGCGTCGGGCCGTTGTACTCCCATTCGTACATCAATCCGCCGAAGCCACTGTTTTCATGTTGATACTGCGCCAGCACATTCATAAAAGCGGCGGCGTCATTATCCTCAAAGTTATAACGAAACCACGCCCTGTTGATGTCATCTGAGTGGGCGAATATGTAGTCGCGGGCTTTGATGAAGTTTTCATGTGTTAGGTTGAGCATTTTTATTTCAGCTCCTTATTTCGCTTTGTATGTATTTTGGCAATTTCGCTACTACCACTTCATAAGCATGGTCTATCATCTGTAATACTTCATCGTCAGGTACCGTTCCGTCCAGAGCCACAGTGTTAAAATGCGGCTGCTGTATAGGCGGACAATGCCAGCCTCGCACCACCGAACCGGAGTAAATACTACGATAAAACTCTGCAGAGACGGGTGTGCAATTTAACGTGACTTTTGGTTCACCGTGAAGGAGAAAAGGTTGCGCGAATATCCGACCTTTCTCCTGTGATGGCGCTTTAACCTTAACAACCGGGAAAATGGGGTTGAAGGGGTAGTCCAAATATGTGCCAGGTTTCTCCAGACAATATTCAATTATCTGGTCAAGAGTCATTCGATAACCTCATATCTTCCATTATTAATCAGTACAGCGCTGTTGTCCGTCAGATCTATATGTGAAACCATGTTGTTATCGAAGACGCCTTTGGCTGTACCTGTCCTTGTGTGTACGCTCAATGTGCTGTTCAGGTATCCTAAATTGCTCAGCAGATTTTTTGCCGCTACAATGCTTCCTGCGCTCACTCCGATATAAAACAAGCCGTTTTCAACCGCCTGCTTTACAATGTCACAGAACCCTGTCCGAATAAGCTCATCCAATAAATGAGCTGGATTGCCGCCGCAAAAATAGATTGCGTCATATTGTTTCATCTCATCGGGTGAAAGCAGCCGGAATATGGGCGGGATATCTGCTTGTCCCGCTGTATACGCTCCGGGGCGGTCTTTTGACATTATGTAACCCAGATGATAAGTAAATATATTCTGCGGTAATATCCCTGCATCGGTTAAGTCCTGCATGCATTTGGGCAAAACTTCACGTGCATCATCATAGTTTGCCGCAGTTGGCACAAAATTACTCTGGCTTTTTCGGCAGGTTTTATGATTTGACGAAGGAACAGGCTCTCAAATGCTTTGTTGCCGAAGCCGGTAGAAGTAAGAAGAATTTTCTGCAAAACTATCGCCCCCTTTTTTATCTATTATGCATCAATGAATAAGACACCTATGTGTCATATTCACTTATATTTCTCAAATATATTTTCGGCTGTCTGTTTTAGTTCTTCCATGAAATCGTCCGGTTCAAGGATGGTGACCGCCTCGCCGAACCCCAAAATCCATGATTTTATATAGTCGCGGTTGGTGTAGTTGAGATCAAGAAGTAATCCTTCATCCGTATCTTTATAGCAATGCAAGCCGTAATCCTCTATCAAACGAAAGCGTACTGTTTTATCAAACAGGAGTTTAACACTATACGGCTCCGGAAAAACGCCAGTACGTTCGGCGGCATCCGCTGGAATGGTGCGTGGGGAAAAATGTTCATCAGTCGATTTTAAGTTCCAGAGGCGGTTGAGCTTGAACAACCGGAAGTCCTGCCGTTCTATGCAGAAGCCGTAAACATACCACGATGTCCATTTGAACTCTATAAAATACGGCTCGATCCTGCGCTGCGTTTCGCCTTTACTGTAATAATAATCAAATTCTATGAGCTTCCCATCGGTTATGGACTGCTTTATCAGTCCGATTTTTTCCGACAGGCTGTCTTTGTAATGAGATGAAAGGTCAATTATAATATGGTCGTGGAGCGAGACCATTGCATTATTTTCGGGGGAGAGCTTCTCGATAAGCCGTTCGATATTAGACGCTTTTGATACCCTGTCCAAACTTTTAAGCCCCGTAATGATGCTTTGAAGCTCATCGGTGGTGAGTACGCTTTTATCAATTTTATATCCCGGCATTATGGCGATTCCGCCGTCACCGCCCTGCGTAGTAAAGATAGGGATACCGGCTTGTGAGAGCGCGTCAATATCACGCATGATTGTACGGCGCGAGACTTCAAAACGCTCTGCCAATTCAAGCGTAGTGGTTTTTTCTTTTTGAAGAAGATAGGTAAGTATCCCTATAAGTCGATCAATTTTCAAAACATTCCACCTCACCACCAATTATATATTAAAGCAGCGAATATGACAACTGTCTGTCACATTCACTGTTTTATATCCTGCTCACTATTCATTCTCATCAAATGTCCGGCCTGTTCGTGCATAAAAAAAGAGGCCACGCTTTTCAAAAAGAAAAACATAGCCTCATGTGTTCCTGCCTTATGGCAGCGTTATTAAATTGTTTTTTGTTTATATAAAATCAAAGGTATTAAGATTTTTTCTATCTCAATATCTTTATTTTATCTTTGATGTTCTTTTGCCAATCGGGCTTCTTCTTGCTCCCATTGCTCATTTATTATCTTCATAATATTTTCTGAAGACGTAGATGCTAATTTTCGCATTGTTGATATCTCATCCATGATTGCATTGCCCCAATTAACATCTATAAGCTGAAAATGATGATATGTTGATTCATTAGTACACCGTATAAGTGTTACAGATTGATTCTCATTATTTAAGTTTTCATATGGGTACTGAATTTTTATAACTTCTAAATTCTGTTCAACTTTAGCGGAATTCTCGTCCCAACATAAGAGAATAAATTGTCCACTATTAAATCTAAAAATATATGATAATAACATCCCTTCAAAGTATTCCGCTTCCATATTTTCTCTTAAAACAATTTGTCCGGTTTCATAATTATAATGTTGAACAATACTATTTGCTAAAAGCATCGGTGATTTACTCCAGCGTAATTTGAGATTTCCAAACATATAATCTGGAGCCGGAGAAGTATTTACTGCTAAGCCTGCTAACACAGAAACATTATTTAAAGGGACTTTAATATTTTCATCAAGTAGAAAATTAATAATTGGTTTATTAAAAAATGAGATATCATCTTTTCTTGAACGCAAATCATTAAAGGCATATTTTAATAGCATTTTCTGCACCATTGTATAATCATATTGAAATTCTAGCGTAGCATCGGCTTCATACTTTTGCAAAAAATACTTTTGAACTAACTGCTTTGCGTAATTATCTATATATGATAATCGATTATTGTTGCAGTCTGAGCACACATCTTTTACCATCGGATCAGATGCATGGATAACATTACGCATTTCATCAAAGGTAAGTAACACTCCGGAAATAAATCTAGAATTCCACTTGAAATAATGTGTTCTTTTGTTACAGGTGCTTCATTGCCACAGTAAGCACACTTCATATTTCCCCTCCTCACTGACCGCTATTTGCATTTTCTTTTTAAAATGCTCCTGCCTGATGGCAGCTTTATAAAATTGTTGTGGGTCTATATAAATCTTTGTTCCTAATGCCTTTGGTTTTATTTATTTTTCGAAATATTACTTATTCTAATAGGATAATAGTTTTGGACGCCCAAATCTTTCATTAATTCTGAGATCCTATTATAATCATCTTCACTATAAAAAGACATAAACCAAGAGCAATTTGCTGGAAGATCATTTTTTATTTTATAAAAGTAATCCCAGTCAATATATGAGTAAGAATGTCCTAAAACATATATCTCTGCTATCTGTGGCATAATTCTAAAAAAATCTTCATTCTGAGATATTATCTTCGAGGTGTTTTTATAAGTCCTTCCGAAATATGTTTTGATTACTTCTTCTGCCTCTTGATCTCGAAAATCTACATCGCCAATATTATCAATGTACCTTTCATATTCTTCTTCCGATTCAAATCTCGGCGTAGGTTTCGGTGATAAATATTCATTATCGTGGTGACCTACTATAAGGGAATCTCCACGCAATGCTTTCCCATGAATATACAATATCCTATCTTCAGAAATGCCATAAGTGGATTCAAGAGTGTCTGTATAGTTAAAATTCAAATAGAGATTATTGGGCATGATTACATTTTAAGATATGATAGGTTCCGCTTTCGTGTTCACGCTTTTTATCCATTCCGACAAGTACGGTGGTATCTGCGAAGCAAATTTGAGATCTTCACCTATCATCTTCTGATAATCATGATTGGCACTGTCGCGCCAATTATCATCACTATAACTTAAATAATAGCTTGAGTTGCTTTCTTTCACATCCTCATAGTCCAGCATTCCTAATGCGTCCTCGAACAAATTCCACAACTCGTACTCGGATATAAACTTGCTTAATTCCTCATAAAACCGATGTCTGTTTAGATCTTTCTCTGATATGCTATTGAGGTATGCTAATCTTCCCATTATAAATTCTGGTTCTTTTTCATAAGCCAATAAATAATTCATAAAATCTGAATACTTTGTAGGTAACCC
>VEPD01000436.1 GCA_012027035.1 Ruminiclostridium sp.
AAAGTGGAGCAAGAGCTGCTTTAGAGACATTTCCCCGCGCGACATCTTTCCGATGCTATCGAAATTTTGTTGGAACATGAGTTTTTGCGGCAGAATCATTATTAAGATACTGGAGAGGATTTTGTGATTCTGGTAAGCGCTTGCCTTGCAGGTATCAATTGCAAGTATGACGGAAGGAATAATTACGTAGAAGAATTTAAAAAAATGGTAGCAAACGGATCGGCAATACCGGTATGTCCGGAACAGCTCGGTGGATGTCCGACGCCCAGACCGGCCGTAGAAATTCACGGTGGGACTGGAGCCGACGTCCTTGATGGTAAGTGTGCCGTACTAAGGAAAAATGGGGAGGATGCAACTGACGAATTAGTAAAGGGTGCTGAAGAAACGTTGAAAATAGCGCAAACGGCTGGCATTGAAAGAGCTGTGCTTAAAGCCGGAAGTCCTTCATGCGGTTGTGGAACGATTTACGACGGATCATTTTCGGGAAAGCTAAAAAAAGGTAATGGTGTTACTGCGGAACTGCTTTTAAGGAACGGTATCAGAGTTACGACCGAAGAAGATTGAACGGCAATTTACCCGTATAGAATATAAGTTTTTGCCGGGACGGGCTAAAAAACCCGGCAGAAATACTGCCAGGCTCTCATATTTATCTTGATAGGTTGTTCAGCTAATTTACACTATGAAGCTTTTTACTTCCTGGCAGAAATCGCTGCACTCGTCTACGTGAACCTCTACCCTGATGGGCTTGCTGAGATCAAGACTGAATATTCCCATAATTGATTTCGCATCTACTACGTATCGGCCGGATGTAAGATCTACATCAAAATCATATTTGTTTACGATATTAACAAAGTCCTTTACATCGTTTATGGATTTGAGCATGATGTTGAATGCTTTCATAATCTATCCTCCGTTTCTATAAGGATTATTCTTATCCCATATGATATCCTGTTTCTGGCAGCAAGTCAATTACGATATTGTTAAATATTTTTTAATTAACTATAATGGATAGAGAACAACCAGAAACCGGAGACCAGAAACCGAAGACCGGGGACCAGATGCTGGAAACCGGAGAACAGAGGAAAGAGAGCAAAGATCAGAAACAAGAGGGAGTAAGAAATCAGAATTCAGGGAGGCTGAATGAGAAAAGTAGCATTTTACACCCTGGGCTGCAAGGTAAATCAATATGAAACGGAAGCCTTGACGGAGCTTTTTGAGGATTCCGGGTATGAAACAGTGGCTTTCAGTGAAAAAGCTGATGTTTATATAATCAATACATGTACTGTAACAGGGCTCAGCGCAAGAAAATCAAGGCAGATGATCAGAAGGGCGAAAACGGTCAACGCTGAGGCTATTGTTGCGGTTGTCGGCTGTTACCCCCAGACCTCGCCGGATGAGGCTGCAGCCATTCCCGGTGTTGATATTGTAATAGGCACCAAAGATAGAGCGAGGATTTTGGAATATATAGATGATGTACGAACCCAGGGGGGGAAAGTGAACGCCGTCTCAAACATCATGAAAAACAAAAGCTTTGAGGAGCTTCATATTGACAGGTACAAAGGCAGAACAAGGGCTTTTATAAAGATACAGGACGGCTGCAGCCAGTTTTGCTCATATTGTATCATACCGTATGCAAGAGGCCCTGTCAGAAGCAGACCTCCTGAGGATATAATGGCTGAGGTTCTGAAGCTCGCGGATAAAAATTTTAAGGAAGTAGTGCTTACCGGGATTCATATCGCATCCTATGGTAAAGATCTCAAGAACGTTAATCTACTGGAGTTGATAAAAGGAATACATAATGTTGAAGGAATAAGCCGTATCCGTTTGGGCTCCATAGAACCGTCCACTATTACAGGGGAATTTGCGGCAGCAGCCGGAAACCTGGAGAAATTGTGCCCCCATTACCATATCTCCCTTCAAAGCGGGTGTAATGAAACATTAAAGCGGATGAACAGGAAATATACCGTTGAAGAATATGGAAACGTTATAAAACTGCTTAGGGACAGTGTAAAGGATGCAGCCTTTACCACTGACATTATGGTAGGGTTTCCCGGTGAAACGGATGAGGAATTTGAGAAGACTTATAAATTTCTGGAGGAAATATCATTTGCCCAAATGCATGTTTTCAAGTTTTCTCCCAGAAAGGGGACGCCGGCAGCCATGTTATCCGGGCAGGTGGATTCGGCGGTCAAGGAGGAAAGAAGCGAAAGGGTTTTAAGACTTTCAACCGAAAATATGCTTAAATTCAACATGAAATATATTGGAAGAACCATGCCTGTTCTGTTTGAACAGGAGGTAAAAATCAGAGCAGGTTTTTATGAAGGGTTGACATCCAATTACATAAGAGTTTTATGTAAAGGGAATGATAGTATAAAAGGTAGAATAATGGAAACGAGCCTTGCTGAAGCCAATTCCGATTATATACTCGGAGAAATACAGAGTATATTAAAGCCTGAAAAGGCATACATTGGAATATAATGCTGAATCATATTGCATTAGGCAACCGCATGTATTATGATATAGATATGGACAAATCATATGGGCATCGCGCCACCTTGATTTCAGACGGATTCTGTCATAACGGAAGGCCTCATATAACGTCAAGGCTTGCAGGCAGGAGAGTGAAGGATATATGACAAACAGCGAAACCATGATGTTTAAAATGGATAAGGATAGGGAAAATGAAGCCAGAGATATACTCTTTTCAGTATATGAGGCGTTGAAAGAGAAAGGTTATAATCCCATAAACCAGATTGTTGGCTATGTTTTGTCCGGCGATCCTACATATATTACGAGTCATATGAATGCAAGAAGTATTGTAAGGAGATTGGAAAGAGATGAACTTCTTGAAGAGATAGTCAGATTCTATCTGGAAAACAAGAAATAAATCTACGGCAGCCCCGATGATATCGGGGTTTTTTTGAGGCATTCAGTATAATTCCGCATATATGATAGGGACTCGATATCTCAGTGATTTTATTTACAGGGTGCAGATTTTCTTAGGGCTTGTCTGGTAATAAATGTGCCATCTGATTCCGTGATGATTTTTTGTTCGGCAAGGCGGATGGAGGCGCAGATACTTTGTGTATCTAAGCCGACA
>VEPD01000049.1 GCA_012027035.1 Ruminiclostridium sp.
TATAGTTCCGAAGTCGACATCCGCTATAGGAGTATTTACAGCTGTTGCTTCAACTGTTTGATCTGAAGGCAATTTTGTAAATACCGGAACTGTGGTATCAACAACTGTAACCGTAAAGGTTGTCGGCGTAGCAGCATTTCCGGCTGCATCGGTTGCATTGCAAGTAATGGTTGTTGATCCCAATGGAAATTGTGTTCCGGATGCCGGGTCACATGTTGCAGCAAAATCAGCGTCCACATTGTCAGAAGCTATTGGAGCGGTAAATGTAACTATAGCTCCAGCAGCGCTGGTAGCTTCTGCGGTTACATCTTTATGGAATGCTATTACAGGAGGCGTTGTGTCAGCAGGCGCTAAAGGCGCCACTACCCGAATGGTGAGATAATCTGCTGTTTCATTCTTAAGTTTGTCAGATGATACGAATGTTATAGGTATTTGAACCGTGTATGATCCAAGTTCTGCATCCGCTTCAGCTTTTGTAGTTACAACTACAGTTTGAGGAACAGGAGAAATTCCAGAAAATGAGTACTCACTGCTAGGTATGCTTGTAGACACTGCAACTCCACTTACCGCGTATAAAGTCGGTATCTTCACTATGTTGCCTGTACCAGCATTACCATTAGCTGAAAGTACAATATTGAAAGAAACCGAGTCCCCTCCCTTAACGACCACTATTTCTGCATTAGACACATCAGCAACAACCTCAGTTGCAACCAGTTCGCTAGCAAAGGCCATACCAGCTGTGACTATTCCTGATAAAATAATCGTAAGCAGTATTGCTAAAACTTTACCGAATTTTTTCTTCATAAACTCAAATCTCCTCTCAAAATTGTGAATTTTTCGAGGGTCGGTTACACTACCGGCTCCATGCGATCCAAGTGTCCAGATTGCAGACCGCACTTCTCAGCTACCCTTTCGCCGAATTTTCGGCTTAAACATCGATTTCTTTTCTACTTTTCATACCATCCTGTCAAGCTGTCCATACTGCATTTCTCCTGCTTACCTGTCATTAAGCTTGTACCACCTCCAAAAAAGCTTATAAAAAAGCAGCCCAATTGCAAGAATATTATTTCTCGCAACCCAGCCGCCCTGGTATTTCACTTTAGGCCCGTTGGCTTTGCGTCCCAGCCTTTCCGCCAGGTTTGCCTTTCCATTTATCTTTAGTAAGTGTAATAAACAGTTGTATATTAATAGCAAACAAAAATCCATACTACTTCTAAGAGTCTTAGGACAAGGTACCTGTCCCCTTGTCCCCCGTACCCTTATTGCTGGATTTTGCCGAAATTCAGGCTGAGGGATGTTTCCCCGTTCTTTGTACCCGTCAAGGCAACAGGCTTGACTTCGAAAAACAAATAAAATCCTTTGTCCGATGCCTGAAGAACATATTGACTGGCTGTTGCTCCTGCAATCTCCACCATGTCGCTGCCATTGCTCTTTGTCCCGCGGTACCATTTGAAAAATGAAATCCCCTGTACGTCGCCCTCGGTATCGCTATAAGTATAGCTGCCTGTAATAGTGTTTCCCACTTTTTTAATTCCACTGATATCAACATTATTGGCTCTGGGAGCTTCATTTCCTCCCGGAGGCATAAAAACAGGCTGTACGGAGAAAACCGGCGATCCAGCCGTCGGGTCGACGCCTGCTTCAACGGGAGCATTTACCGGCACTAATTTCAAGAAAATATAATTGTTATTATCAGCTGCCGTCAAGGTATAAGTGGCGCCATTTGAAATCTCTGTCATATCCGAGCCATTTACATCGGTTCCACGGTACCATGTGAAGACCGTGGCTCCTTCGGGTTCGCCATTCGGATCGGTAAAATTATAGCTTGGCGTCAGTACTTCGCCGGGAGCCAGTTCTCCTAAAATAACGACGTTTTGAGCTACCGGAGCCAGAGCCGGATCAACCCCGGGGTCGGTAATTGTGACAGAACTGAAATAGCTGCCTTTATTCGGCGGAACAGAGGTGTCCGCGACACTGAAGGACACACTGAAAATCCCTGCTTCCAGGGGAGAACCCTCAAAATGACCGTTACTGGGATTTAACGTAGTCCCATAGGGTAATCGCGTAGAAGCGTTTACCGAGAAAACATATGTGCCGTTTCCGCCTGCCGCATTCAAATCGCCTGTCACCGTTCCGCCCAATTCACCGGTAAAGTCGGTGCCTGTGACGGTCAACGCAGTTGAAGCCACCGACTCTATAGGATCCCTGCGGATTCTCAGCTTTACCGGGGTATTTACCCCCGCGCTGTTGACAATGGTTTGGTTCCGTACAAGCATGTTCTGTGGAACGATTTCGGATTCAAGCTCAAAGTCCTCTCCATTGTAATTACCTGATATATGAAAATACAATGACTTATCGGTTACATCAGCCCCGAATACCATGTTCAAAGCATCAAGCGCCACCAGGGTGCTTGATCCCGATTTATCTCTCAATATTATTGATTGCTTTCCGGAAGCATCCTCAGAAAAAACATATAAATCATCATTTGCTATATCGGCAGGATCCGGAATGACCGCCGCAGAATCCAGCAGTTCTATCCCTGATGCAAGTCTTACATTATTTGTGATGGTTTCGGATACAAGATTTACATCACTTTGCACGCTGTATTTGCTTTCACCCTTGTTTACAGTCTTATTGCTGAATTGATTCATGGAAATTGCCACTGACGCGATGATACCCGACAATGCAAAAACTACTATCAGTTCAATTAATGTAAACCCCCGATTATTATTAAACCGGTCAAACTTCAAACACTTGGTCTTCATATAAAACAACCGCCTTTTTCCCTTTCATACTCTTACGATCTTACATTTCAATTCATTTTTGCTTTAAACAGGATGTATGAGCCGTCATTAACCGTCTCACCGTCCACGGTGACTGGAAACTCAGGTTTTCCCCCATCCGCAGGAAAGGTGACCGTCAGCGTTTCCGTACCTGAATTGGCAGAATCTGCTACTTCCTGTTCCATAACATTCTGCGTATCGAACATTTCAGTTTTCTTCTCACCGGCAAATATCACTCCCTTGAACCCCGCAGTAAATACCGGTATGAAAGAAACCGCCATAATTCCGATTATGGCAATTGAAAGAATAATCTCTACTAGCGTAAATCCTTTTTTATTTGAAAAAATACCTCTTCTCATTATAAAACCACTCCCTAATCGGTCCATTCTACCATTTTGTAGGCCTTCATATACTCGGGTATCTCTTCAGGATCATTCTCCGGTATGAAATTCACGGCGCCGTTGGCTCCGCCGGTTCCCGGGCCGTTCTTGGTGACTGAATTGGCTATGATATAGCCATTGACTGTAGACTGGTCGCTCTGTATTATTACATCGGCATGGGGCCCCGTTATATAACCGTTCAATATAATGTTTGCCTGCATGTCGAAAACACTTCCGTCAGCAAGGTAAATATGAAGTTGTTTGGGATATGTATTATTGATTAATCCCTGCGTCTGTATATTCATTAATGTATTAACAAATAATCTGACGCCTCCGCCATCGCCGGCATTGATTTCCAGAATGTTGTTTATGGTAATGGTATTGACTACAATATCAATAATTTCGCCGGCAGCGGCTTCTATGATTATCTTTCCCTGCTGGTCTATGGTTATGGAATCCAGTCTGCAGCTTTGAGTGATTGTTACTGTGTCCTGATTCTGCACAATAAGATTCGTAACCGTATTGCCGCCCTCGTCGGTGTAAGCGGGCGGATTCGGGAATTCCGGAAGCTCTATATACAAAGGAGAATTGGGAACCGCAGTATCATCATACGCGTTTGAACCTGAAGTCCTATATTCGATTGTACCGCCGGACTGTACATCTCCTATTACCTTCATGTTGTTGATGTTCAGAGCTTCACCGGAGTAAATCGCATTATATCCTATCTCCTGCAAAGTTTTTCTATATAATAAAACTGCGGCGGTATTCTGAACATTATTAACGGTTGCCGTCCCTCTCACCAGTATATTGTAAACGCTTGGCCCGGTAGCCAACCCTTCAACCTGTACATTGAATTCGCCGTTGGAAAGGCTGCTGTTCATATTGGAAGTGCGGTCAAACAAATCGATGTCCTTGTTGGCGTTTTTTATAATATATGTTGCCACAGTCTCGGCCCCCGACCTCGCCAGATAATAAGCCTGCTTTTTGTTGCTCTGATGAGCTGCCAGCGTAGTTTCGGATAAGCTCAGGCTCAGCAGAATCACCGACAGAATTGTAAGCACAGCCATAACCAGAATCGTAATAACAAGGCTGAAGCCATTCTCACTTTTGATTTTATTCACTACTTTATTCACTCCATCACTCTCCTCAGAAATGAACCTTTATCTTCTGTTATAATCTTATTCCCGATATTCTGCGGTTTAAACCGGCGAACCGCCTGATTCCGCATTAATTATGCCATTTTACCTTGTGCGCTATTTAATGAACGGATTTGTTTTACCATATTTGTTATTATAAGGCCACTCCAGATATTTCCCGTCCTGTACGGAAATTTTGGGCAATGCATAGAAGTTAATACGGATGCTGCCCGTCAACAGGTTGTTCTCCGCTCCATAAACAAGCGCCAGGTCAGGTATGACAATAGTCCTCTTCAATGCCTCAACCTCTTTGATAAGGCGGATAGCCTGGTCATAGCTGCCTTCGAATTGAAGGGTAACTGAAATACTCTGGACATCTGCCGGTTGAGCTTCAGTGCCTGCGGCTTTCCCGCTGCTCTTGGTCTGATCCGCCGCCTGGCTGTTTCCTTCCGGCTTCTCCTGATCCTGCCCGCCTTTGGAAGCAATATACTCATCCACAAGCTCTTTTGCGGGAAACTTTTTAGGTTGGAATATAGAAGTCTTCTGTATCTGCGCTATGGCAATCTGGCTATAGGCTGAGGAAGGTGAATCCACCTGCGCCTTTTTAATAAGATCATCAATAATTATAATAATCCTGTCCTGAAGTATCTCCGGATAGAATTTTTCGGTTTTTTCCTCCAAACTTTTTTCAAGCTCGGTAATCATGGTTTCCAGAAGCGGTATTGAGGCAATCTCAGTCTCGGTCTTCTGTACCTGCAGCTTCAATTCAGCGCTTTCCTGCGTAAATTTGTCGATTTTCTCCAATTGAGGCTTGAATATTACATAATAGCTGATAGCAAGCAGCGCGATTGCCGCAAGAATACCCAGCAAAACCTTTTCCCTGTTGGATATTTTCATTGGTCAGTCACATCCTTTAAAATACACTTTACGTTAAAAGTAAATTCCTGCCCTGTTTCATCCGTTTGTATGCTGTTGATGTACACATCATTGAATATCCCAAGGGCAACTAGGTTGTGGTACAACTCTGCAACTGCCGTCCTGCTGCCGCCTGCGCCTGTCATATTTATGTCCCGGGCTCCGAAAGTCATATTCTTGAAATAGACGCTCGCCGGAAGTGTCTTGTTAAGCACCTCTATCAGACTGCTTTTTATGACAGAAATATCGTCAAGCCTTGCCGAGACTCCGTCAACCATGGCCATATACCCCTTTACAAGGTCATTCTGCCGCTTCTTTAACTCCAATTGCTGTTTCTTTGCGGCAACCTCTCCGGAATTCAGATATTTATTCATTTCGGAGATATCCATCCTGAGCGACAGCACTATCAGCTCGGTCGCTGCATAGGAGCCGGCTATGGCAAGAATCAGAACCGATGTGATTGCAGCAATGATTTTTGTTTTTTTATGCGATAGCTGTTTTTGTTTTATATAACCCGAAAAAAAGTTGAAGTCCTTCATGAAGCCTCCTCAATCAATATCTTATGAGAGCTGCGGCCGCATTAACAAAATGGTCAAGCCCGGGCTCCATATACGGTTTTGTTTTGATAATACCCAGATCATCTATTTTAATTACGTCAATGTTCACGATTGATTTGATAAATCCCGCAAGACCCTTAAGTCCCGAGCCTCCGCCATATATAAATATGGTTTGGATGCCGCCGCCTGCGCCCCGGCTGGTATGGAAGTGGAACAGCTTTTGCATTTCCGCCGTCTGCTGCGCCAGGATATGCCTCACTTCGTCCTCCTGAAGGTTCTCGCTGCCGTAGGACGAACTGTCCAGTCTGATTTCCTCTTTCTTTTTTTCCGCCTTTTCAAGAGAAAGATTATATTGCGGAGCTACGGCTGTATCGATTTCCCTTCCGCCAAAAGAAAGTATCCTGCTGAGTTCAAGCTTTCCGTTTGCAATAATGTTAACTGTAGTGGTTCTTGATCCCATATCAATAAATGCATAGGTTTTGTCGGGGTCAAAGCTCTCCCCGTTCACAGAAAAAGCTCCCGCAAACAATTTGGAAACGGAATTGGAATGTATGTCCAGCGCCACAGGTTTAAGCTTCAAGGCAAGCGCCAGCTTGTAATACGCGTCCGCTATGCCGGCAGGCATGGCTGCTGTGCGTATTTTATATTTTTTTATATTATCCTCGGTAAAATCCTGGTTTATTTTGAACTCTATAATATAGCCTTCCTGTGTTGACGGCAGGTATTGCTCCATTTCATATTTCACTGCGTTTTCAAGTTCTTCGGCCTTCATTAAGGGCATGACCAGATCGCGTGTTATCACAGCCGTGCTTTGAGTGGAAAACGCTACTCTTTTTGTTTTTATTTTATTTTCAAGATATGCTGTTTTGATAGCATCCTTTATGATATTGATATCTTCCATCCTGCCATCGGCATAGGAGCCTACAGGCGTATTTACAAGAACAGCCCTGTTTATCTCAAGTCCGCTGGTTTTGGAAATCCCTTCGACAATATGGATGTATTTTCCGCCCACATCAATGGATACAAGTTTTTGACCGGTCAAACATCAGCACCCCCGAACAAATAATATGATTTATGTTTCTTTCTATATGAATATTTCTATAATAATTTTTTTATAAATACATGCAAACCTGCTGTAATTCCGTAGTTAAACAAGTCACCACAGTATCATTCTAATCATTTTTCCGTCTGGTGTCAAGAAAACAACTAAAAATTTGTTTCCGTGAAACTTGTTTGAAGAAAAGCCGTCTTTTGGAAGCTGCTTTATTCAAGCCAGGCTTCCCATTCTCCCTGTACCCGGCGGGATCCCCATCCAACCTGTCAGCAAAGGAATTATAAGAGCCGGCAGGTTAGAAGTGCCGGCTCTAATCCTTTTACAGAAGTGAGTCAAAGAAGCGTCCCCTTGTTTCTAAACATTTTGCACTCCTTCTTCCTGTTTTCGAAGCAAATAGCTGCTTGAAATGCATAAGCCCAGAAATACCCAAAAGACAGGTGCGACGGAGACAACACTGTCATTGAATATTGCTGCGACACAATAACCGATGATGGAACAAATGAGACCAATCGTAATTGATCGCAATGTAGTACTTTCCCTGGCTTTGATAACGGCTTTTATAGCATACATTAGTACCAAAACCAGGAAAACAAGCATGCTGATCATAGATAGGACGCCTGTATTTACAGACATTTGCAAATACCAGTTATGAGGCTTGTCTACAACAATATCTGACCGTTGCAGGCCATTGAGTTTTCCGGCGATATCATTCTGAGGAAAGAACATGGTATAAGTGTCGGCTCCGTGACCAAGCAGAAGTGTATCTTTTAATAAAGGGATCGTTCTGGACCATACAAATCCCCTGCCTGAGGCAAAAAGCTCTCTTTTTTGAAAACCGAAAGTTTTCACAGGTGCATTGCTAAAGACTAAGCCTGTGCTTGAAACCATTTTGAATCCCTGATTTGCGTCATAATAAAACCGGATTGGATTTTCTTTGATATAGAAAATGAAGACTTTATTTTTTAAATCTGCATCCATGCTATAGTCTTTAAATTTATCCGCGGAAAAGTTTAGCTTATTCTCTGCTTTATTTATATAGACCTGCAGAGTTTTATTATTCTCATCAGTAAAAGAAAGCTTATTCTCTTTATAGATCATTCGCATAAGTGAATTTGTTGTCTCAATTTCAAAAGTATTGCCATCTGACTTAATATTTTTAAAATATTGCAGCTGTACACCTTGTTCAATCCGCTGGTTTTCATAAAAAGGATTGATCCTCAAAAATTCACCGCTAACTCTTCCCCCTGAGGCTCCATCCATGACAAAGGTTATTGTGACTAAATAAAATAAGGCTCCCGCTGCCCATAACCATTGTTTGCGCTCCTTCCATATTAAGAATATCAGTAAAATAACAATTGCTGTCAGACTTCCAATAAGGCCCGCCCTTGACATAGAACCGATAAGCAGGACAAATGACGCGCCACAAAACAACAGACCTGATAGTACTTTCCATGTAGTTTTCATGCGCGACAGATAAAACATCACGCTTGCCGGCACCAGCAGCGCGGCATAGCTTCCAACATAATTGGGATTATACATTGTCCCATACATGATGTTCTTCCCAAAAATAAATTTTAGTTTATCTGCTATGTCTTGAGCATTAGGAGGTAGAATCAATCTTCTTCCAAATTCGGTTTGCATTAAATCCATTCCATAATATTGAAAGAGAGATAATACTGCGATAAATATAGAGGAAAGCAGCGCTGCAAACAAAATTTTCTCAACAAACTTTGATTCGAAAACAATCAGTGACGTAATCAGGCTTAGGATGCAATAACTTACAAGGACGACGGTCCCTTCATAACGGTC
The DNA here is from genome assembly GCA_012027035.1 of Ruminiclostridium sp. GTDB lineage: Bacteria > Bacillota > Clostridia > Acetivibrionales > DTU013 > MnB-11. Next base: position 8,635 of record VEPD01000049.1, read on the forward strand.
ATTAAAACCAAAGAGAGCAATATCTGTATATTTTGATAATACAGCTGAAAGAACAACCAGTCCGAGATATAATAAAAGAGGTGAAAAAATGACTAATGGGATTTCATCGTTGATTCTTTTTGCTCTTTTTGCGACAATGTATAAAGCCATGCAAACCATCGTAAAAATAACAAGGAAAAACGCCTTATAATAAGAATAGAAATCAAAGTTCTCTTTCGCGCCTGTCCAATAAAGATATGCAGCGCCAGTGATTGGGATTTTCTTCATATAAACAATAATCGGAACAAGTGCAGCTATAAAACAGACAGGTAATACAACTACTAAATTTCTAATTCTTTCTCGAATATCCATGAATATGAATCCCCTTTAAAACCATTTTTTATTCCAGTTTTTGATCACCAAGGTACCGGAAGTGCTTGACAGTCTTGTCAGTCTCAGTTCAGGCAGAAATAGCGAAAATTTTGATGCAAGCTACCTCACTTTTTGCAGCCAGTAAGCAGCTAAAAAGGGCGAAAAAAAGGGCCGATGCTTTGCGTACCGACCCTCTTAAAGCATTTTTGGCTTGTGACAAGGTACCTGTTATCTTGTCTGGATAGTTGACAATCGAACCGTTTCCATGTCAACTTCGTCCTCATGCCAACTTTCCATTACTTATCAACTACTAATTAAGAATTGCTGATACCGCTCCCCCTGAAGTAATTGTTACAACGATAATTCTTTCACTTTGAAGGTTTATGTCAGTAACCAATTCTTCAATCAAATCTGCCATGCCACCATTATCTATTTCTGTACCATTTCTTTCATAAGCCTCACCAGCAAGTCCATCTACAGTTGCTACACCTTCGACTGCATCAGTTATATTAAATGTAATACTATTACCACCTGTTGTATTAACTTCACCATTAGCGTATAGTAAGCCCATTGCATTTTTAACCTGTGCAGCTACCTGATTATCCGCTTGCTCTCTTGCACGCTGTTGGAACCCAATCAGTCTCGGTACTGCAATAGCTGCCAAAATCCCCAGAATTGCAATTACCACAATCAGTTCAATCAAAGTAAAGCCTTTTTTGTTTTTTCTCAGATTTTTCCTCAGATTTTCTAACATTTTCAACTCTCCTTAAAATTTTATTATTTGTGAATTTTTTTCACTAATAGAGTTATACCGGCAAAAAAAAACTTTAGACAGGTTTTCTAAAATTTTTTTATGCCAATAATTTCTTCAGCTTTTCCAGTCCGGTATGCAATACTCTGGAAACCTTGCGCTGGTTCATATCCAGGTTTTCCGCTGCCTGAACCTGTGTCATATCCTTATAAAACAGCATATCAATTACCTTTCGCTGTGTATCTGTCAGCTTTTTTATGGCCTGCTCCAGCATTATCCGCTCCTCTATGGGAAGCTTGAAGGTTTCATGCCGGCTGCTTGCCACCTTTGAAAGGTCTATCTCGTCAAGAGGTACAAGCCCCGACCGCATTACCTCGTAAATACCCTCTTCCCTTATATTAAGTTTTTTAGCAATGCTTTCGGGATCCGGGATCTCCCCCGTCCGGCTGAACTGGTCTTCGACCAGGCAATCCATACGGTTTTGGAGCTTTTCTACCGTTCTGGGCATGTAATAAGCGGTTTCCTTTCTTACATAATGACGTATTTCACCTATAACAAAGCTTCCCGCGTATGTGGCAAAGGTTGATCCGAAAGAAGGATCATATCGCTTGAGAGCTTTCAGAAGCCCTAAAACACCCACCTGGTACAGATCCTCTCTGGACCGGCCTCTCCCATAAAGTTGAATGAAGTGCAAAATAAGCCTTCTTCCTGCCTCAATCACTTTCTCTACATTTTCCTGGGATTCATTCCGGAAATACAGTTCCGCTGTCATATCCAGTGAAATCTCCCGATTGTTCTCATCAATACATTTGAATTTCCCTTTATCTATCATGTTAACCCTCTTTTAACGATTATTGCTTATCAACCGTTTTCAGCATGTCAAACATAGGCAGAGCCATGGAAATAACAATGAAGCCTACTATTCCGGCCATTACCACGATCATCAGAGGCTCCATCATTCCAACCATGCGCTGCATTGCCACATCCACCTCTTCGTCATAGAAGTTGGCCGTTTTGTCAAGAATATCATCCAGTGTTCCCGATTCCTCACCGATGCGTATCATGGAGTCCACCATCGGCGGAAATACTCCGATGCGTTTAATGGGAGTCGCAAGGTCCATTCCCTTCCGCATTTCCTCCCTGGCCTTCATGACTCCATCCCGAGCCACCCGGTTTCCTATTATCCTTGCTACCACCTCCATGGCCTGCAGCAA